>JAGALI010000231.1 GCA_017625275.1 Clostridia bacterium | reverse complement strand
TGCTGAATAATCGCTTGTCGCGCTTACTGTAACTGCAATACCACTTACACCCATCTCAAGATTCATGGTTTCGCCATTAAGAATTGCACCTACGTTTACTGCAGTCTCTGCCTTTACCATTGCAAGGGACATTGTTACTGCGCCATTCAAGGTGTTATATTCATTCAATAGATCCTTATCTATCATGAAGCCTGCGTCAATTCCAAGTCCACCCTCAAGTGCTACTGAATAGCCTCTTGCTGTGATAATTGGGTCTGACACTCCTTCGATGATTTCTGTACCATTTAGTGTACAATAATCGTTTGTACAATGCTTGTTATATACGCCTTCCTTATCGAAGCCATTTTCATATTCAAGGGTATATACAAGTGCATGCTTTGCCTTTGGATTTGGGTTAACCTCATGACAAGCCTCATCATCTGAGCACTCAACTGCTACTGTACAGTCAGCTGACTTGTATACATGAATACCTGTTTTTGTATCAGGTACCTCTTCGTTTTTATAAAGCTTTCCACAGAAGCAGGTTTCCTTAAGGTATTGGTTGGTTATACAGGTTGCCCTTGTGCTCTCATTCTTTTCTGTTATGTGAGTTGTATTGCCGTCTGCATTACAGAAAACCTTTTTTGCGCTAGTATTTCCTGTATAATTATCTGTTGATACATCTGCAGAGTTACAGAAATAAATTGTTATGTTTGAGTTCCAAGAGTTTCCAGTAGAGCTAACATCTACCATATCTCCAAGGAACACTACTGATATTGCGTTACTATTACAGAATGCCCAACCGTCAGAAACACTTGTGATTCCATCATGGAAAACAAGAACATCGTTAAGAGATGTGCAGTTTTTAAAGGCTTCGCCCACTATGTACTCTACTGTTTTTGGGAAATAATAAATGCTTGGCTTTTCTGTGTCGTCAGGATTCTCTACAAAATAAAGGCTTTTGCATCCATCAAATGGTGAAGCGCCTGAACCGCTAGCACCAAGTGAGGTTATACCCTTTGGTATATAAAACGCCTTGAGAGATGCGCTACCTTTAAACGCCTGAGCATCAATGCTGTTAAGAACAGAATTTTGTGTAAATTTAATGCTCTCAAGCTTGTCACAGGAGCCGAACGCCAATACTCCTATTGTCGTTACCTGGTCTGGAATATTAACGCTTTCAAGACTATCACAGTCATAGCAGAAATAGCTAGGTATTTTTGTAAGGGTATTACCAAAATCAACCTCCTCAACACCTGTTGCCTCAAGCCAGTTGTTTCCACCACTAGCATCTGAAACAGTTTGTATGGTGGTGTTTTTAGCAAAGCTAACATACTTTATAGCTGTTGCTGCCTTTTTACCAAACAAGCCACAGTAAGATGTTGTTGGACCATTAGGAAACTCAAATGCAACAATGCTAGCAACGCTATAGTCGGTAGTAGAGCCACAATAGCTCTCTCTCAAGCCATTCAAGGTAGAATAATCAAAGCTATAGAGATTGTTAGGTGAGTGTTGATTGATTGTGCAAATGTAATAGGCTGGAAATGTATGGCTACCAGCTGCGCAGGAGCAATTTAGCTTCACACGTGCGTCCTCTGTTGCTGGCACGCCATTCTCGTTATCTTTATAGATAACACTATGGATTTTGTCAGTTACTTTAATGTCACTAACTCCACCTTATCAAGGTCGATTATTTCAACCTTTCCAAAATAATCGCTAGCAGCTGCGCTGGCAGAGACTGCGAGCAAGCACATAAGAGCCATAACTAATACTGTCAAAAGTAAAAGCTTCTTTTTCATAATTTTCTCCTTTATGGGTGCTAACCCATTAATAATATATTTATACAGTTTAATTTTACCATATATTTTATTAGTTGTCAATATAAAAAGCGCCGATTTTTTTCGACGCTTTTATTTTTATTACAATAGCTCCTCGGCAACGCCAAGAACCATAATTCCAGCGAATGCCACTGCGATTGCCACATAGTGCTTCCATGAAAGCTTTTCCTTTAGGAAAATTCTGCTCCAAAGCACGCTGAGCGCACAGTATGCAGAGATAATTACCATGCCAACAGTAAAGTCACTAAACATTACTGCCATATAGAATACCTGTCCAACTGTCTCGCAAAGTCCACCGAGCATAAAGCTACGATTGCCCTTAAATACTGTATCCTTTTTAACGAATTTAAGGTAAACAAATGCGAATATTGCAAGAAGGAAGAAGGTAAGCTCAAAGGCTGAGTTTGCTGCATAGTCGGTAATTATACCATTTCCTGCATCGTCCTCGATTGCAAATATAAGCTCATCACCTACTGTTCCAAGCGCATCTATGATAAGATATGCTATTGGCAACAGAAGTGCAAGAAAGCTTTTGGCGTATTTTCTGTTTGCCTTTTCTTGTCTTGCGAGTCTTGTTTCCTCGTCCTCTCGGCTTTCTACAAAGCCAAGGCCAACAACGCCTAGTGTAATCATCACTACACCGATTACGGCTGTTACTGTAACATCCTCTGCGCTTGTAAGCCCTACAATTAGGCAGAGCAAGAATGCAAGTGCACCTGAGGAATTACAAATAGGCGATGAAATCGAAAGCTCTATGTAACGAAGTCCAACATAGCCAAGCACCATTGCAAGAATGTAAAGTCCTGCAACTGGCAGGTATCTAACGAAATCAATTAGCTTGAAGTCTGTGTAGAATAGGCTTGCAACGAACTTTGGCACGCTTTCAGGGTCGTCTATAATTGCGCCACCAATAAGGGTAATTACAAAGTGAATACCCATTATGAGGCCTACTGCAAATACCACCTTCCAGTGGCTGTTTTTATCATTTTGCTTTGTTCCGTGCTTCGAAAAGAAGTCAGAACCACTCCAGCACAAAAGTGCCACGAGTGAAAAAATAAACCATGTCATAGCTTTTTTCGTAGTCTAACGAGGTCTTAATCCCGTTTGGCTACCCTCTCCAAATCGCGATTTTATAAATTTTAAAGCCTCACCAAAGATTATACGGTCATTTTCAAAGGTTTTTTCCTCGGGAAATTCATCCTCAAAAAACCAGCGAAATGCCGCAATTTCCTGTGGCTGTGGCTCAACATACGCCCTTGTTGTGAGAGAAGCAAAATACACAACCCTTTTTTCTATATTCTTTTTCTTTCCGATAAGATAAACGGATTCCATGCGAAAGCCATTTTCAAGCTTTACATCAATTCCTGTTTCCTCTTTTACCTCACGGATTGCAGTTTGGTATTCGTTTTCCCCTTCTTCAACATGTCCCTTGGGAAACGACCAAAAGTCTGCATATCTATTTTTGATAAGAAGTACGGCGTATTTTCCACGAGTTTTGCGAAAAATAACTGCACCGCAGGACTTTTCGTACTTCAATTTCTCATCTCCTTTAGAGCGCAGATACATTCTATCATAGATTATTTTTATTGTCTATATATTACGCTCATAGTTTATAAAAAATCAACTATTTTGTAACAATTTATTAATAAATAGTCGTTGATTTTTGGTTGTTTTTGATTTTGACAACTTGTTTAGAGCCTATTTATTAACAAATTATTCACATTAATCAAAGCACCGCCTTGAAAAATTGTGCTGTCCTTGGATTCTTTGGATTATCAAATACCTCGGCAGGAGCTCCCTCCTCGGCAATAACACCCTCATCCATAAATAAAACTCTTGTTCCAACCTCTCTTGCAAAGCCCATTTCGTGAGTAACGATAACCATTGTCATTCCCTCATCTGCAAGCTCCTTAATAAGGTCAAGCACCTCGCCTACCATTTCAGGGTCAAGCGCACTTGTTGGCTCATCAAAAAGCATTACCTTTGGATTCATCGCAAGCGCACGCACGATTGCAATTCTTTGCTTTTGTCCGCCAGAAAGCGTTGATGGATATACATTCGCCTTTTCCTCAAGCCCTATACGGCGAAGAAGAACCATTGCGTTATCTATGCATTCCTGCTTGAATTGCTTTTTGGTCTTGCCGTCCTTCACAGCCTGCTTAGAGTAAATTGTGTATGGCGCAAGGGTTATATTTTCCAAAACTGTTTTGTTGTTAAAAAGATTGAATTGCTGGAATACCATTCCCATCTTTTGACGATGAACATTGATATTTACGCTAGGGTCAGCGATGTTTACATCCTCAAAAATTATCTCTCCACCTGTTGGGTCCTCAAGACAGTTGAGGCATCTTAAAAATGTACTCTTTCCACTTCCAGATGGACCTAAAACGACAACCTTTTCTCCTGGATAAATTGCTGTTGAGATGTCGCGAAGAACATCGAGATTGCCAAAGGATTTTTGTAATCCCTTAACCTCTATAAGTGGCTTTTGATTATTCATTCAAGGCACCCCCGTTTCTTCTTTCTCCCTTTGAAAGCTTCTTTTCTATTATGTGAAGTATCCTTGTGAGCACAAGCACCACTGCAAGATACAAAACGGCTGCTATAAGAAGTGGGAACAGATAGTCAAAGGTTCTTGACTGGATAAGTCCTGGGATTTTTCCAAGGTCCATTATTCCAACATATCCAACTATTGCAGTTTCCTTGACAAGTGTGATGAACTCATTAAAGAGTGGTGGCAAGCAGTTTTTAACTGCCTGTGGAATTACAATGTGCCACATCGTCTGCCATGTTGAAAGTCCAAGGGAGCGTCCTGCCTCCATTTGTCCATCATCAACGCTTTCAAAGCCTGCCCTGGCAATTTCAGCAACATACGCACCAGAATTTATTCCGAAGGTGATAGCACCTATCATCATTCCATTGTCCCATGACACAAAAACTATAAAATACAAAATCATAAGCTGAAGAACTACTGGCGTTCCTCTAACTATGGTTATATAGAAATTTGCGATTTTAGACAAAATAGAAAGCTTTCCAGTCTTTTTGTTGAGGTAGTTTACCATTGCCAAGCATACGCCGATTATTGTACCTATAATCGCTGCAACAACTGCTATTGCAATAGTGTTTCCAAGTCCCTCAAGATACATTTTCCATCTATCCTGAACAATAACCGCTTTCTTAAAGCGCTCCAAAATAGATGCTGCTAAAAAAATCTTCATATCTTCCTTTTCAGCAGAATTAGTGAGGGAACACAATGCTCCCCCACTATTCCGTCTTATTTAATTATTTTGATACTGCAAGCATTGTTTGTGCAGGAAGCTTATCCATAAGGATTGCATCAATACGACCTGCCTCGAGGTCTGCAAGTGCAAGAGCATACTGCTTATAACGGCTTACCTCTGTTTCTGCACTAACCTTTACAGTAACAGTTACTTCCTCACCAGCATCATTTTCGGTAACATATGAATGTCCGTTTGCTGAAGCTGCTGCAGAGATGATAAGGTCTCCACTTGTGCCCTCTTGAACACCAACCTTAAGACCATCAAGAGCCTTAACGCTTGAGAAGGCTTTATCCTCAGCTGAAACAACTACGAGAGTTGAGCTGTAGTAGATGCTTGAGAAATCAACCATTTCTTTTCTTTCATCGTTAATTGTAAGACCGGCTGCACCTACTGCATCACCTGTTGACTGTTGAACGCTCAAAGGAATTGTATCAAAAGCGATGTCTTGAACCTTTACCTTCTTGCCCATGTTTACAGCAACCTCGTTCATGATTGCGATATCAACGCCTACAACATTACCATTAGACATAAACTCAAATGGTGCGAAGCCTGACTCGGTGTAAACTGTGATTTCCTCAGTAGCTGTACCGAAGTCCCAAGTAACCTTAAGGTCGCCTGCTACAGGAGCGGTAACGCCCTCTACGCCCTCCTCATACTTTGAGAGCTGTGTGTAGTAATCAAGGTATTTTTCCATTGTGCCGTCCTTAACCCAAGCATCAACTACCTTGTTTACCTCTGCCATAAGTGCTGTGTTGCCCTTCTTAACTGCGATACCAAAGTCCTCAACGAGAAGGTCGCTAGCATCAATTGCAACATAGTTTTCGTCGTTTCCACAAGAAACAAGTGCCATGCACCCAACAAGCATTACTACTGCAAGTGCGAGTGAAATAATCTTTTTCATTTCTTTTTCCTCCAAAAATGTATTTTAGTCATATCGACTAATGTAAAAGATGTTAACATTATACTACTTAAAATTTATATTGTCAATAGTTTTTATATTATATATTCGCATATTTTAAATATTTTTCGTGAATATATTCATTTTAGAATGAATTTTTGTGAATATATTCATTTTTGCATGAATAAAAGCCGTCGAGGTCGACGGCTTTTTGTTAAAATTCGCTTGTTTCGCCTTGTGAATTGCGATTAAGCTCGTCAGGTGGAAGCTCACTTTGCTTTGGCTTTAAAAGCAATATTGCGCCAATTGCTATAAGGAGAACTATTGTCGCTGCAAAGCCTCCCTCAAGTCCAAAGACGCCACCATTTGCAGGCGTTCTCTCTAGGTCAAATTCTGTGTTGAATATTGATGGCATAGCACTTATTCCACTTACGCTTGAGCCAAATATGCAGCCCTGTGCAAAATTCCACATTGTATGGATTGCACATGCACCGATAATATCGCCTCTTTTGAGAATATAAATACCCTCAAATACGCCAAAGAGGAATATGTTGATAAGCGCCAATGCGCCAACCCCTGCGTTCGCGCCATGCATAAGAGCAAAGACTGCTGAGCTAAAGGCGAGCGCGAGTCCTATCTTGTAATCGCGCGCTACTGTGGTCATTAAATAGCCTCTTACAAAAATCTCCTCGCCAGCGCCTTGAATTACAAAGCCTATAAGGAAAAGAATTATCGGAAAGGTAAAGGAAGCGCCGCCTACTATTTTCACAGACCCACATGCAAAGGCGATAAGGAAGGTGAGCGCGTACATGCCAACACCTATTAAAGCGCCAACGCCATATTCAAGTCCATAATTGGTTTTTCTAAGACCCAGTGTCTTAATTGGGCGCTTTTCAATGAATTTACAATAAATTATTGATGCGCCTATTAGCACACCGCCTGATGCCATAAGGCTTATAAGAGTTACCCACCAAGGCACATTTGCTGTGATTTGTGTCATTGCCTCGTTAAATGCCTCTTCGGTAATTGTATCGTTCAGCGCACCTCTTACCAGCTCCCAAAAGCTATCAACTGTCAAAAGATATATAGCTGTAGGAATTGCTGTTATCATCGAAATTGCAATATTCGCAATAAAGTAAACCAGCAAAAATATAAGTAGCGTGTGCATAAAATGAGATGGGCGATGATTTATCGCTGCCTCATCAAGCATTTTAGTTCTGTTAAGTCTTATGTTATCTCTTAAGTCCATTTTGCTCCCTTCTTTCAGCCATTATCTTTTCTGCCTTTAAAATTGCCACCTGTGTTTTTGAGTCTCTTATATCGCCTGCCATTACCATATCAACAAGCGTTTTGAGCGGAACCCTTTCAACCTCAACGAACTCGTCAGCGTCGGGGTGTGCGTCCTTAAAGGTTAGCCCTGTAGCTATATATGTGTATATTTTTTCGTCTGTAAAGGCAACTGTTGTATAAAGCTCGCCCATGAAATCGATCCTGTCAGCGACTACTCCACTCTCCTCCTCAAGCTCTCGCTTTGCGGCGTCAAGCGGGTCCTCATTTGGCTCTAGCTTTCCTGCCGGTATTTCAAGAAGCACCCTTGCAAATGGGTATCTAAATTGCTTTACCATTATAACCTCCTCATCGTCGGTTACTGGAATTACGCACACAGCCCCTGGGTGTCTTACAACCTCTCTAAAGGATTTTTGGCCATTTGGAAGCTCAATGTCGTCAACAAAAAGCTTTATAACATAGCCATCAAATATTTGCTTTGAATTTAGTTTTTTCTCAAAAAGCTCCATTTTCTCACCTTCTGACATACACCTTGGTAGTGTCTCCAAGGGTTAATGTCAATGTATCATTTTCTATTTTATATTTTCCGTCAATTACATATTCGGCGCTTACCCCATAATTTTCAAGTGGCAAATATTCATCAATGAAGATATAGAAATTATCGCCATTTGTTGAATATACTATTCTGTTTGTTGCTGTTCCATCAGAGGTTGTGCCTGTGTAATCATCTTTAAAGGTATACACATCATTCTCGTTTTGCGTGTTAGCCCACTCGCCAAAGATTGTCTCATCCTTATTATATCCAAGGCTGTATTTTTCAAGAACCGTAAAGCTCTTACCGTCCTTTAAAACAAGCGTTGATTTATCCTCGCTTATAGAGAACTTGGTTTCACTATTTTGAAGAGTTTGACCCACTGAATATGTAATGATAAGGGTGTTTTTATCCTCTATTCTATATGTGCTTGTAACATCAGTTGCCTTTGCAATTCCGTAAACATACAAGGTGGTAACAACCCTTCCACCCTCATAAAACTCGTATATCTTATACGCCTTGTCGTCAAAATCCTCTTTTTCCTGCCACACACCAACAAGCGACGCCCCGTCGTATTGATACTTGCTATTATAGGCGCTTTTTTTGGCGTTTACAAAGTATGGTATTGCAATACTCAAAAATATTATGAGTGTGATTGCCACAGCAACCAAGCCAACAAGTGCCCATATTTTTTGCTTTTTCGTGAATTTCTTTTTTGTCTTACTCATTTAATTTCCTCATCAAGTGTCAGCCTGTATAGCTCACCTGGGGCAATGTTATATGCCTCAAGCACCGTGTCCTCTCCATCATAGCTATAAACCACAAGGTGACAGTTTTTTATTGAATGCTCAAAGTCCTTTGGTATTTTAGGGGACCTTTTTGCATTTCTTGCAAAGATTCGTGTAATTGCACCGTGGGTTACTATAAGCACACGCTCCCCCACGCTTACATTATCCTTTATAAATTCGTTTGTGCGCTCCATTAGCGCTTCAATCGTTTCTACAGTTTTTATTTCTGGAACATTATTAAAGGTTGCCCTTGAAAACTCCTCGTAAACCAGCCCACTAAGCTCTCCAAAATCGCGCTCTATTATACGCTCGTCTACATATAGATTATCGCACTCGACAGCGTCGCTAATAATTTTTGCGGTATCCTGTGCGCGAGAAAGTGGACTAGATACAATTTTTGTCCAGCTTATGCCTGCTATATCCTTAGCATATTTAAGCCCCCTTGCAGCCTCGTGTGCCTGAGCTATGCCTGTTTCATTTAGAGGAATCTCTTCTCGCCCTTGCATTTTAAATTCAAGGTTCCAGTCGGTTTGACCATGCCTTAAAAAGCAAATTATAGCCTTTGATTTATCGAAAAAGTCCATTATTTTCTTCCTGTTGAGCCGAAGCCACCCTCGCCTCTTACGGAATCTGCAAGCTCACTCGCCTCTTCAAATTCGCACTTGATATAAGGGGTAATTACCATTTGTGCTATTCTTTCGCCTATTGCTACTGTCTGGTCCATATTGGAATGATTATGAAGTGCAACCATAATCTCGCCACGATAATCGCTATCTATAACGCCTACCTTATTCGCAGGTGCAAGTCCCTTCTTGCATGCCAAGCCACTGCGCGCATAAACAAGCGCCACATAGCCGTTTTCAAGCTCCATAGCAAGCCCTGTTTTTATAAATGCAGTTTCTCCTGACCTTATTACTACATCCTCCTCTATGCAGGCATAGAGGTCTGCGCCTGCTGAAAACTCTGAGCCATAGGTTGGAATTTTTGCGCTTTCGTTTAATTTTTTTAGCTTTACCTTCATTTTTATCTCCGTTATTTTATTTTCAAGGTGTTCAAATAATTTTTAATTTCCTTTGGTACTCGAAGGCTTTCCTTCGCCTTTTGGATTGATTTATTATGCACCCAGCTATCAAGCTCTCTTTTTTCTATAATCTCAATTGTAAGCTTATATTGCTTAGTAAGTGCTGTTGCAAAAAACCAAGCCTGTGCCATTTTTACATAAAATTTATCACTATGTATTCTCTTAACCTCGTTTATTGCGCGTTGTGCATACTCATCATCCAAATAATAGCTAAGAAGTGATACTATGCCAAAGCGACAGATAAACTCCTCGTCAGAATCAAGAAGCCTAAGAGCAAATCCATACGCGCGCTCACGAGATTTGAAAAGCATTTTAAGATTTGATACACAGCTATCAACCACTGCCCAGTTGTCCATATAAGGTAGCAATGCCTTTAGGCGTGTGAGAGCCTGCTCCCTTGGCAAAAAGCCGAGCATATAGCCGTGAGTAATATATTCATCATAGAACTGATGCGGAAGGGTGTCCATAAACAATGCACCCTCAGGGGCTTGCGCATATTTTTTAGCTATTCGCCTGCAATCAGGTGCGCGAACACCTAAAAGTGTATTCTTATCTACATTTGGGATAAGTGCTGAATGAAAATCCTTGTATTTTTCGTCAGCATTTAAGGTTAGCTCCCTTGTGATTACATTCATTTTTTCACCACCCTATTAAGATATTTTATCACAAACGCGCACGCATTTCAATAAATACAAATAAATTTAACAAATTAATAACACTAGCGACGCAAAGAAAAAGATAACCCCACCAAGGCGAGGTTATCTTAGGTTTATTTAATTGATTAAATAATGCCGTCTCTGTAGGTGAGATTAAATCTCTTAGCGAGAAGCTTAAGCTGGTCATCAGTAATAATATTTTTAAGACCGATAGGTGCTGTCATCATATAGATTTGAGCTGCCTTTTCAACAGTTTCAACAAGACCAAAGGTCTCATCAAGGTCGTGACCTGCACAGTAGATACCATGCATTGACCAAATTACTGTACGGCAGGTGGCAATCTTTTCAGCAGTAGCCTCACCAATCTCGTTTGTTCCACAAAGCATCCAAGGAAGAACCTCAACGCCATCTGGGAATACTACGATACACTCTGTATTCATTTGCCAAAGGGTGTGTGTGAACTTCTTTGTATCAAGCTTATGAACATATGTCATAGCAAGAAGATTTGTTGGGTGAGTGTGCATAATTACTCTGTTTGTTGGGTCAACCTTGAGTCTTGCAATGTGGCTCATAAGATGAGCTGGAAGCTCACTTGTAAATCTACCACCATCTGCGTAGCCCCAAAGAAGCTCCGCATTCTGACCATCAGCAGAAATTCTGAAAACACCAACATTGTTTTCTGGGTCTTCTACAAAATTCTTAAAATACTTACCTGTTCCACTAACAAGGAAGTACTTGCCTGCAAGATATGTAGCATCAAAGCCAAGAGGAATTTCTCTTATAACCTTTTCCACATCAAGCTCTGCCTTCACCTCTTCCTCTGTAAGAAGATATGAAATGTTACCACCATTACGCTCATCCCATCCAAGACGATACATATTAGCAGCAGTTGCACAATATTCCCTTAGAAATTTTGAATTTAAAATCTTTGTGTTAGCCATTTTTTGCCTCACTATTTGAATTAATATACTTTCTTATAAAGCTCGAGGATGTCAGCCTCGGTAATTTCTCTTGGGTTACCACCTGTGCAAACATCGTTGAATGCATCGTTTGCAAGCTGAGCAAGAGCGTCCTCTGGGATTCCGATTTCACGAAGTGTTTGTGGAATGCCAAGGTCGAGTGAAAGCTGTTTTACTGCATCAACAGCAGCCTGTGCAGCCTCAGCTTGTGTCATGCTTGTTGTGTCAACGCCCATAGCCTTTGCAATTCTGCCATACTTGATTTCGCATGCTGGCATATTAAATTCCATTACTGTTGGGAGAAGAAGTGCATTTGCAACACCGTGAGCAATATCAAAGCGAGCGCCAAGTGGGTGTGCCATTGAGTGAACACAGCCAAGTCCTACGTTTGAGAATGCCATACCTGCAACATATTGGCCAAGAGCCATTTGCTCTCTCGCCTTCATATTTGAGCCCTCAAAGGTTGCTGTTCTGAGGTTGTCTGCGATAATCTTGATTGCATTGATTTCGAGAATGTTCGAAAGCTCCCAAGCGCCCTTTGTAATGTAGCCCTCAATTGCGTGTGTAAGAGCATC
>JAGALI010000230.1 GCA_017625275.1 Clostridia bacterium | reverse complement strand
GCTAATTATAGTAGTACATTTCAATTATCTCCCCTCCTTGTATTAATTTTATCAAATTTTTAATAACATTTCAATGATTACTAAACATTCGGTTGATTTTAGGATATATTCGGTAAAAAAAGCAGAGGATTTTCCTCTGCTTTTTATTAATCACAATTTTCCCAGTTATGATAAACCTCTGTTACATCATCGTTGTCCTCAAGGTGCTCAATGAGGAGATTCATGTATTTAATATCGTCCTCAGAGTCGAGAGTAATATAATTCGAAGGAATTTTATCATGCTCTGCAGTAACATACTTAAAGCCTGCGCCCTCAAGAGCTTCTGCAACAGCCTCAAGATCTGCATCCTCGGTATAAATCATGTATGCATCCTCGTCAGCAATAAAATCTGCCGCACCAGCCTCAAGAGAAGCCTCCATAAGCGCATCCTCATCATATCCCTCTTCCTTGGATATCATGATAACGCCTTTGTCCTCGAAAAGATAGCTTACGCAGCCTGTAGTTCCAAGATTTCCCTTGTATTTGCTAAAATAAGAGCGAACCTCAGGAGTGGTACGATTAGTGTTATCAGTTGCTGCAGTAACAATAACAGCTACTCCACCTGGACCATAGCCCTCATATCTCATTTCTTCAAGAGCTGCGGCATCAGCAGAGCTAGCCTTCTTAATTGTTCTATCGATGTTATCGTTAGGAACATTGTTAGCCTTTGCTTTAGCAATCAAAGTCGCCAATTTAGAGTTAACGGAAGGATCTGGGCCACCAGATTTTACAGCGATTGTTATCTCCTTACCAATTTTAGTGAAGATTTTTGCCTTTTGAGCATCAGTCTTCTCTTTTTTATGCATTATATTTTTCCATTTGCTATGTCCTGACATAAATAACCTCTTATAATTAAATTTTTTCAGTTTTCTTGAGGCAAATAAGCTCAAACGCTGATCCAAGAACTGTCTTGGTTGCTGAAGTTAGACGAATTCTTGTGTTTCTTATAGTCTCATCCTCAGCAGAAACGATTTGACAGTTATGATAGAATTTATTGAAGGCTGAGCACACATCAATTATATATCTAGTAATAACAGAAGGCTCATAATCCTGAATTGCACCCTTTACTGCTTCATTGAATTTAGAGAGAACCTTTAGAAGCTCTGCCTCATCGTTAGATGTTATTTTAGGCTCTGTAGTGCCAAAATCAACGCCATTTGCCTTTTCTAGTATTCCAGATGTACGAGCATAAGTATATTGCGCATATGGACCTGTGTTTCCATCAAAGCTCAATGCATCCTTCATAACAAAATTAATATCCTTAATTCTGTTATTGTAAAGGTAATAGAAAATTACGGATCCAACACCAACAGCCTCGGCAATTTCTTCCTTGTTAGGAAGATTTGGATTTTTTTCATCCATAATCTCATTAACCTTTTCTATAGCAGTTGAAAAAAGGTCTTTTAAAAGTATTACATTACCCGTTCTAGTTGCAAGCTTTTCATTATTTATACTTACAGTACCGTAAGGAACATGGACAAGCTTATCATGCCAATCGTATCCCATAAGCTCAACAACCTTAAACCATTGGGCAAAATGTAAGCTTTGACCAGCAGATGTAACATAAAT
>JAGALI010000229.1 GCA_017625275.1 Clostridia bacterium | reverse complement strand
GGTTACTACGTGAGGGATGTAATTGTGTTCAAGATAATCCACATCTATGGATAAAATGGGCAGAGCTTGAAACGGAATGCGAAAACCTTGGTGATATTGAAACAAAATATAGAATGACGGTAAATTCTGTCAGGAGTGTGGAGCTAAGAAGCCAGAGGTTAGTGGCTGGACATGCGCCTGTGGAGCAGTTAATAAGGGAAAATTCTGTACCGAATGTGGCGCTAAAAAGCCTCAGGGCGCACCACTATATAGATGCGATAAGTGTGGCTGGGAGCCAGCCGACCCTAAGAATCCACCAAAATTCTGCCCTGAATGTGGTGATATTTTTGATGATTCCGATATTAAGTAAAGGACAAATAAAAGGTGAATAACACACTTGTAGAATATAAATGTCCGTGCTGTAGTGGAGCGATAAGCTTTGATTCCAAGCTTCAAAAGCTCGTGTGCCCATACTGTAACACCGAGTTTGATGTCGAGGCTGTAAAGGACTTTAATGAGGCTGAGGATGAAGCCAAGAACGCTAGCGAGCCTGCTTGGGATGAATACACCTCGCAAAGCGGAAACGGTGATTGGCAAGAGGGCGAGGAGCTTAATGTTTATACCTGCTCGGCCTGTGCTGGAGAAATTGTTGCAGATGCTACAACCGCGGCAACGCTTTGCCCATATTGTGGCGCCCCTGTAATCGTTTCTGGTAAGCTTTCTGGCGCATTTCGCCCAGACTATGTAATTCCCTTTAAGGTTAATAAGGAAGAGGCACAAAAAGGCTTTGAGCGTTTTATGAAAAAGAAGCCCTTATTGCCAAAGGATTTTAAGGGTCTACACACGCTTGATAAAATTGAGGGCATATATGTGCCATTTTGGCTTTATGATTGCGACACAGACTCTAGCATGAGATATCGCGCAACCAGGGTTCGCACATGGTCTGATAGTAATTATAGATACACAAAGACCTCTCATTTTCTCTTGACTCGTGCAGGAACGCTTTCCTTTGTGAGAGTTCCAGCCGATGGCTCGTCAAAAATGGACGATATATATATGGAGGCGATTGAGCCGTTTAATTATAGCGAAATGGTTGATTTCAATATGCCATATCTTGCAGGCTTTACTGCTGAAAAATATGATGTTGACCCAAAGCAAGCATCAGCACATGCAAATGAGCGTATTAAGAGAAGCACTGAAAGCCAATTTTCAAGAACAACAATGGGCTATACAACAGTAACCACACAAAGCTCAAGTATTAAAATTTTAAATGGAAAAACAGGCTATGCCTTGCTTCCTGTATGGTTGCTTAACACCAAATATAAGGATAAAACATACACCTTCGCCATGAATGGGCAAACAGGAAAGTTCGTTGGCGAGCTACCAATTGACAAGAAAAAAACCATAGGATGGTTTGGACTTGTTGCAGGCGCAACGGCATCTGCAGGGGCTCTGATTTCGCTCCTCGCAATGCTATTTTAAGGGGGGATGTGTATGATAAGACTATTTAAACCCTTGCTTATAATGATTTTTGTGCTTGCAACCCTTAGCGTGCTTGCTATAACTGCTTTTGCAACCTCAAGACCACTGCTTGTAGATGAGGAGGACATCTTTACCTTTGAGGAGGAAGAAAGCCTTGAATCACTTCTTGGAGAAATTTCTCAAAAGCACAGGTGTGAGCTAGTTGTTGTAACCACAGCCACATATGGTAATAAAAGTGCAAGGGCCTTTGCCGAGAGCTTTTATGATAATAATGGCTACGGCTATGGAAATGACGGCACAGGAGTTTTGCTTCTTATTAGTGAAAGCAATAGAGAGTACTACATTTGCTTAACGGGTGAGGCGAATGATGCTTTTTCTCGCACTAGATTTAATGCGCTTGAAAATGAGATTTTGCCAGAATTAAAGCAGAATGATTTTTATGGTGCAGCCTTTGATTTTGCACGAAAATCTGATGAAATCCTGATAAAATACGAATCCGAAAAGGGAAGCCTTGATTGGCAAGGCTTTTGGGTAGGAGTTGTGATTTCTATTATTGTTGCAATTGTGGCAGGAGCTATTACAATTGTTATAATGAGACGAGCAATGAATAATGCAAGACCACAGAAAAATGCAACCATGTATGTAAAAAACGGCTCATTTAACCTAACTGTTTCTAGGGATATGTATCTTTATAGCACCATAAGACGCGTGGCAAAACCAAAGAGTAGCTCAAGTGGTCGCTCTGGTGGTAGAAGTCACGGTGGTGGCGGAGGACGATTCTAATAATAAAAAGAGATTTTGCACTGGCAAAATCTCTTTTTATTATTTAATCCTTTGGCTTGCTTGAAAATATCAAGGACATGATAAATCCAAGACAAATGGCAACAGTGATTCCACCGGCAGTAGCAGTAAGACCACCTGTGACCACGCCTAAAAGTCCAACCTCATTTACAGCACGCTCCACACCCTTTGCAATCGCATATCCAAAGCCAGTTAGAGGAACAGTTGCACCACAGCCTGCAAAGTCCACAAGAGGCTCATAAAGACCTATGGCAGTTAAGATGACACCAGCACAGACATAGGTGACAAGAATCCTTGCAGGAGTCATTTTCGTTTTGTCAATTAAAAGCTGTGCAATAACACAAAGAGCACCACCTACCAAAAAAGCCCATAAATAATTCATCATAAAATCACCCCTCTAAATGAACTAAATGTGCAACAGCAGGAATAGACCCACCCTGATATAAGGTTAGAGGACTCATAAGCGCACCTGTGCCTATAAAAAGCACTCTTTTAAGCTCGCCAGCCTCAAGCCTTTTCATGATATCGCCTGCTAAAACGCTGGCACTACAACCACAGCCACTACCACCTGCGTGCTTGTCCTGCCTTTTTCTGTCATAAATCATAAGTCCACAATCGTCGTGGCTTTTTCTTATATCAATTCCTTCGGAAAGGAGCAAATCTCGTAGGATTTTACTACCCTCATATCCAAGGTCACCAGTAGCAATAAGGTCAAAATCCTCGACACTGTAGTCGGAATTTGAAAAATATCTCTTTATGGTATCGATGCAGGCGGGTGCCATTGCAGCCCCCATATTGTTTATGTCGTTTATTCCCATGTCGACGCTTTTACCAAAAACTATTTCCTTTATAGACACCTTACCCTCGTTTCCTAGAACAAAGGCACCGGAGCCTGTAACGGTCCATTGAGAGGTAGGAGTGCGTTGCCCACCATATTCAAGAGGAAATCTAAATTGACGCTCACTAGCACAGAAGTGTGACGAGGTGACTGAAACTAGTCGTTTACAACTACCACTATTATATAAAAGCGCGCCAAGCGCAAGCCCAAGGGCACAGGTGGAGCAAGCGCCATATAAGCCGACATATGGTATATCAAAATCTACAAGACCATAATTTGAGCCAACACATTGATTTAATAAATCACCAGCAAGCAAAAGGTCAATGTCAGTGTCCTTTAAATCTCCTTTTTTTAAAGCTCCAACAACAGCAAGACGTTGCATTTCACTTTCGGACTTTTCCCAAGAGTCCTTTTCAAATTTGTCATCAAGAGAAAACTCGTCAAACCTATCTCCTAAAGGACCATTTCGCTCGTGACTTCCAACCACACTATAATAAGAGCTTATCCTTGGTGCGTTTTCTAGCTTTATAATATCTCTCATAGCTCACCCAAATAAATAATAAATAATTCCGTAAATTACGCCTGTAAAGATGCCATACAAAATCACAGGGCCTGCAATTGTGAATATTTTAGCACCTACACCAAAGATGTACCCCTCGCTTCTTGTGTCTATTGCAGGAGAAACCACTGCGTTTGAAAAGCCAGTTATAGGAACAAGCGTTCCAGCACCAGCAAGCTTTGCTATTTTATCGAAAAGTCCAAGCCCTGTAAGCAAAGCGGCAACTGAAATTAGCGAAATAGAGACAAGCGTGCTGGCATTTTGCGTAGTAGCACCAAGCCTTGTGTATAACTCCATTAAAGCCTGTCCAATAACACAAATAAATCCGCCAATCAAAAATGCGAAGACGCAATTTTTAAAGGAGCTTGAGCGCTTGGCGCGTCTTTTGACATATTCCTTATATTCTTCCTTGTTCATAAATTCACTCCTAGTTTATCAATAATTCATACGCTGTTAAATAAAAAGGTCCTTGTAAAAATAGTCTTATCAAAAGGCGCTTTTTTATACAAATTCTGTTGACAAAAATATCAAAAAATAGTATTATATAATATAAGCAAAGGAGGTATGTTTATGGCTGAGATTGTAAAAAAGGTTACTCGTACTGTTAAAAAAACCGCTAACAAGGTTTCAAAAAAGGCTACTGAAATTGCCGATGTAACAAAATATAGCATTAAGGTTAAATCAAAGCTCGCTGATATAAACGAGGCGTTTGAAAGGCTTGGTGGACTTTACTATGCCTATACTCAAAGCTTGACTGATGAGGCTAAGGCGGAGCTTGATGGCTGTGTGCTAGAAATTAACACCTTGAAATTAGAGCTTGCACAGCTTAAGGCACAGCTTGCAAGGGCAAAGGGAGAGGTTCGTTGTAAGGGCTGTGGGGAGTATGTTTCTGCTAGTAAGGAAAACTGCCCAAAATGTAAAGCAACTCTTGAGCGTATAGAAACCTCAGAAAACAAAGGCTTATAAAATAAATATAAATAAGGAGGATTAAAATGAAGGAATTTTTCTCAAATTTGTGGGGCAACATTTATAATTTTCTCACAAATCCTGCGTCCTACAGACGACTTTTTCTTGTAATCGCAGGAATTCTTATCATTGTCATTGGCTGTAAGCTTGTTAAGGGCTTTACAAAGAAGCTAATCAAGTCAAGAACGATGAGTCGCTTTTCACCAACGATTCGCACATTTCTTGGTCACACAATTGCAGTTGCACTTTATGTTGTAGTTGTATTGCTTGGCGCAGGGGTTATTGGCTTTGACATTTCAGCATTTGGTGCGCTTATCGCATCAGCAGGACTTACAATAGGTCTTGCACTACAGGGAGGTCTATCAAACATTGCCGGTGGTGTTATGATTGTTGGACTTAAGCCATTTGAGGTTGGCGACTATGTTGAATCAAACGGAGTACAGGGAACAGTAACAGATATTGCAATATTCTATACTACCCTTACAACACCTGAATTTCAACGAGCGTGATCTTGGTCTTTTCCTGGACCTGGCGACGTACACGATCGTCGCGGAAAATAACGCAGGTCAGTATTACCCGGACTATGCCTATAATCATCCGCTGTTTACCAAAGAT
>JAGALI010000025.1 GCA_017625275.1 Clostridia bacterium | reverse complement strand
GGCTTCCCAATCGACCTAACTCGTGAGATTGCAGAGGAAAATGGCCTTGCAATTGATGATGAGGGCTTTAACGCCCTTATGGCGGAGCAGAAAAAGAGAGCAAGAGAGGCAAGGGCAAGCATCGGTGGCTGGGACAACAAGGACACAGCGCTTGATGTTGCAAGGACAGACTTTGTTGGCTATACCTCTTACGAGGCACAGGGCAAGGTGCTCGCAATCATCAATGCAGATGGTGAAAGCGTGGAAATCGCTAGCGAGGGTGAGTGCTCTGTAATTCTTGACAAAACACCATTCTATGGTGAGGGTGGTGGACAGGTAGGCGATACTGGCTCGCTTGAGGGTGAGGGCTGTTCACTTACAGTAAATGACACAAAGAAGGCAGACGGCGTTTATATTCACCTCTGCACAATTAATGCAGGTAGCGTTAAGCTGGGAGACACTCTCCTTGCAAAAATAGACATCGCAAGACGCGAGGCAATAAAGAGAAATCACTCTGCCGTTCATATGCTTCAGGCAGCACTTCGTGCAGTTCTTGGCACGCATGTTGAGCAGGCTGGCTCTTATGTTGACGAAAAAATCGGTCGCTTTGACTTTACTCACTTTGCCGCATTAACAAAGGAAGAGGTTGCAAGGGTTGAGGCAATCGTAAACTATAACATTCTTCTTGGCACGCCAATTGACACTATCGAAACCGACATTGACACAGCACGCAAAAACGGAGCTATGGCACTTTTCGGTGAAAAGTATGGCAAGGTTGTTCGCATGGTTAAGATGGGCGAGTTTTCAACTGAGCTTTGTGGTGGTACTCACCTTGATAATACTGCTAAGGCAGGTATGTTCAAGATTGTAAGCGAGATTGGCGTTGCAGCTGGCGTTCGTAGAATAGAGGTTGTAACAGGCTACGGCGTGCTTGACCTTCTTGGTGAAAAGGAAGGCCTAATTCAAGCGACAGCGAAGGAGCTAAAGTGCCAAAACGAAAACGATATTGCAAAGAAGGCACAAAGCGCGCAGGATGAGATAAAGGCACTTAAGAGAGAGCTTGAAAGCCTTAATGCAAAGCTCGCTGGCTCAAGAGTAAGCGACCTGATTTCTGGTGCAAAAATGGTTAATGGCAAGGCAGTAATTACTGCTGACCTCGGAGATATGAGCGTGGATGCAGTTCGCTCCCTTGGAGATGCGATTAAGGACAAAAAGCCAGAATGTGTAGCTGTATTTGCAATCCACTCAGGCGAGAAGCTTAACTTTATCGCAGTATGTGGCAAGGATGCAGTGGCAAACGGCGCGCACGCAGGTAACATTCTTCGCGAGGTAAGTGCAGTAGCTGGAGGCAAGGGTGGAGGTCGCCCTGATAGCGCAATGAGTGGTGGACGCGATATTTCTAAAATTGCCGACGCGCTCGCACTAGTAGAAAAGCTAGTTTAATAAATATAATAATTTAATTAAATTCAATTAAAAAGGAAGCAAAATCGCTTCCTTTTTTCTTTTTCAAAAAATCCGAAAAATTTTTTAAGATTAACAAAACAAAAACATTTTGATAAAAAATCGAAAACAATCAAGGCATAAAATAAGGTCACAAAAGCAAAACACAAAACCGAAAGGAGAAAAACATGAATACAAACGATAAGCAATTTATGGCTCAGAAAATCAGAGCACAATATGTGGAAAAGGAAGAGGGCGAGCTTGATGAGCTTCGCGCCCTTGATAAAAGCGTAAAGCGCCCAGCAAGGATTTTTGCATACACCTTCGGTACAATAGGAGCACTCGCACTCGGCACAGGAATGAGTCTTGCGATGAAGGTTATAGGAGATTCGATGCTAGCAGGCGTTGTGATAGGCTGTGTAGGCATCGCAATGGTAAGCACAACATATGCAATCTATAATAAAATACTTGCAAGGCGTCGCCAAAGGAACGCAGACAAGGTTCTTGAGCTAAGCGACAAGATAATCAATAAATAATAAAAATATCAAGATAAAAAAGGAGTAAATTTAAAATGGGACTTATTAATTTTTTCAAGAAGGCATTTAGTGATATGAAGAAGAGCACAAAGGCACAGCACGAGGTTGACAAGGCGAATTTTGCAGCAGCAAAGGCTGAATCAAAGGCACAATGGGAGGAGGCTAAGGCTATGGGCGACCCAGAAAGACGCGATGCTGTAATGCAGGCAAAGAGAGATAAGCAAATTGCCGAGGCAAATGAGCGCAAGGCAGTGGCTGAGGCTCGCATTGAAGCATTAAACGGTAAGAAATAAGAAAATGGAGCGACACAGCCGTGCTCGCTCCTTGTTTTTAAGAAAAAAGCAAAAATAGCAACAAAACTTTAACAAATAGGTGCTATAATAGGATTGTAAAATGAAAAATCTGTCTTAGGAGGGACTTGTTATGTTTAAAATTTTAGTTGTTGAGGACGACGGAGACCTAAATCGTAGCGTTTGCTCGTTTTTAAATCATAGTGGCTACGAGGCGACAGGCGTGCTTGGCGCAGAGGATGCATACGATGAAATGTACAAAACGACCTTTGACCTAATTGTATCAGATATTATGATGCCGAACATAGACGGCTTTGAATTTGTGTCAACTGTGCGTACTCTTAATAATGATATTCCTATCCTGTTTATGACTGCGCGTGACGATTTTGCATCTAAGCAAAGGGGCTTTCGCGTTGGAGTAGACGATTATATGATAAAGCCAATCGACCTTGATGAGCTGTTTTTGCGTATAGGCGCGCTTCTTCGTCGCTCAAAGATAGCGACAAGCCGCAGGCTTGAGGTTGGCAGCTTTGTTATGGATGTTGATGAGCGCTCGGCTAGCTTAAATGGTGAGGATATTCCTCTTACAGCGAGAGAATTTGACCTTTTATATAAGCTTCTTTCATACCCTAAAAAGACCTTTACACGCACTCAGCTTATGGATGAGTTCTGGGATGTTGATACAAGGGCAAGCACAAGAACGGTTGATGTCTATATGACTAAGCTTCGTGCAAAGCTCGCTGATTGTGATTCCTTTGAAATACAAACAGTACACGGACTTGGTTATAAGGCGGTGATAAAATGAGCGCAGATGGAAAATACAAATGGCTGGTAAGAGCGATAAGTCGCTACTTCACCTTCTTTTGCCTTGTCGCGTTTGTTATCACCTGCTGTACGATGCTATTTGTCACAATTCTGTCAAATAGCCTTGGTGTAGCTCTTACAGGGGATAACCTTGGCGTTGCAGCAAAGATAACCTTTTTAAATGTAGTGCTTATAAGCTTGCTTTTCACTATAATAGATGCGATTCGTCGCAAATGGACGCTTGGACACCCTGTGGAGCAAATCACAAGGGCCACCGAGGAAATGATTCGTGGCAACTTTGATATTAGAATAAAGCCTATTTCAAGGCTTGTTGTCGACGAAAAATTCAATGAAATAATTGAGTGCATAAATAAAATGGCGCAGGAGCTCTCTGGAGTTGAAACGCTTCGCACGGACTTTATTGCTAATGTATCTCACGAAATGAAAACACCACTTGCAGTAATTCAAAATTATGGCACGCTTTTGCAAGCCCCTGACCTATCTAATGAAAAAAGAATAGAGTATGCAAGGGCAATGACAGAGGCGTCTCGCCGTCTTTCAAGCATGATGACAAACATTCTAAAGCTAAATCGCCTTGAAAATCAGCAGATTTATCCAAGGGCAGAGAGCTACGACCTTGGGGAACAGCTTTGCGAATGCCTTTTGCAATATGAGGACGCGTGGGAGCAAAAGAGTCTTGAAATCGAAACGGATATAGAGGAAAATGTTATTATTTGTGCTGATAATGAGCTTTTGTCACTCGTTTGGAGCAACCTTTTTTCAAATGCAGTTAAATTCACTGACGATGGTGGAAAAATAACCCTTTCTCTTAAAAAAGAGGGCGATAGCGCGATTGTAAGCGTTAAGGACACGGGCTGTGGGATACCACCAGAGGTTGGCGCACATATTTTTGAAAAATTTTATCAGGCAGACACCTCTCGTGCGACACAGGGTAATGGGCTTGGACTCGCACTCGTTAGACGCGTGGTCGATATTGTTGGCGCAGACATTGAGGTAAACAGCGTAGTTGGAGAGGGCACAGAATTTATAGTAAGAATAAAAAGCTATAATTAAAGGAGAAATAAATGGATTTTAAAAGTGGACAAAACGGATTTAGCTTTACCTATTCTGCAAAGGAACAGCAGGAAATTAAAAAAATCCGTGAGAAATATACAACAGAGGCGCATGAGGACAAAATGGAAAGGGTGCGTCGCCTTGATAACAAGGTGACACAAAAGGCACAGGTAATCTCCTTGATTTTTGGAATTATCGGCGCGCTTTTACTGGGCTTTGGAATGAGCCTTATAATGACGGAACTTGGAATGGCAATGCTTGGCAGTAAGGCCTTGGCGATAGTTATAGGCGTGCTTGCTGGTCTTGCTGGAGCAACGCTTGTAAGCTTTGCTTATCCTATGTATAACTATGTTATAAAGCGCGAAAGAGAAAAAATCGCACCAGAGATTATAAGCCTTACAGATGAGCTATTAAAATAAAAAAAGCAAGAGAAGTAAAGTCGCTTCTCTTGCTTTTGCTTTGCCTATTTTTAGTCAGTTGTGTAGTTGTCAAAGTAGCCCTGAATGTATACGATAGGAGTACCCTTGTCACCTGAGCCTGAGGTAAGGTCGCAAAGCGAGCCGATAAGGTCAGTTAGGCGTCTTGGGGTTGTACCCTCTGATGCCATATTACCAACAAGGTTAGAGTCCTTTTTAGCGATTTCCTTCTTGATTGCTTCCTTAAGCTCCTCACCAGAAAGTGAAGCAAAGTCGTTATCTGCAAGGTACTTTAGCTTAAGCTCGTTAGGAGTGCCCTCAAGACCCTCTGTGTAGCCTGGGGATACGATTGGGTCAGCAAGCTCCCAAATCTTTCCAACAGGGTCCTTAAACGCGCCGTCGCCATAAACCATAACCTCGATAAGCTTTCCTGTTTCCTTCAAAAGCCTTGCTTGAATTTCCTCAACAAGAGCCTGACAGTCGCGAGGGAAAAGCTTAACCATGTCCTCTGTCGCCTTGTTAGAGCCGAGAAGACCATATTCAGCATTATAGCCACTACCATTTACAGGAGCGTTTAGAATTTCGTCAAGTCCAAAAAGCTTCTCAGCGCCAGCCTTTGTAAGAAGACGCTTTGTACGGAGGCGAGAGTGAATGTCGCAGTTAAGTACATTCTTTGTATAGCTAAGAATTGCGCGTGGGTCGTTTGCGAAAATGATTTCAGCCTCTGCACCACAATCGGTAATTAGCTTTTCGTAATATTCAACATAGTCAATGCCGGTGAAAGGATGCTTCTCGTAGCCAAAAAGCGCACGATAAGTCTTGAGATCCAAAACATCCTTGTATGGGTCAACACCCTTCTCGTCAAGCATATCAAGGCTTATAAGGTGGTTTCCAACCTCATCAGATGGGTAGGAGAGCATAAGAACAACCTTCTTAGCACCCTTTGCAATACCACGAAGACAGATAGCGAAGCGATTACGGCTGAGAATTGGGAAAATAACACCAACAGTCTCACCACCAAACTTTGCGCGAACATCCTCTGCAATATCATCAACAGTTGCGTAGTTGCCCTGAGCCCTTGCCACAATAGCCTCAGTCATTGCAACGATATCACGATTGCGAACCTTGAAGCCATCGTCCTTTGATGCCTCGAGAACAGAATTTGTTACGATATCAACAAGGTTGTCGCCCTGACGAATAATAGGTGCGCGAAGACCTCTTGATACAGTACCGACCATACGACTCATAAATTAATTCCTTCTTTCCTTGTGCAACCCTTAAAAAATAGGGCTTTAGCTAAAGCTAAAATTTAGCACTCATTTATTAACATAAGTAGTATACCAAAAAAATCCCTCTTTGTAAAGGAAAAATTACAAAAAAATTTAAAAAATTATATTTTAATAAAAATAAGAAACGGCAAAAGCCGTTCCTTAGCGATTTGTAATCGGATTGTCAGTGCGTCCAAGCAGATAGTCGATTGAAACATCAAAATAGTTGGCAATAGCGATAAGCATTGAGTAATCAGCCTGTCTTTCTCCTGTTTCGTAGCGACTTATTGTGTTTTGTGTGGTATTTAACTCAATGGCAAGCCTTTGTTGAGATATACCTTTTGATTTGCGTAGCTCCTTTAGTCGCATAAAATTACCTTTTTTTTGAAATCCCCTTGACTTTATTATGCCATAATGGTATAATGTAAATATCCCAATATGGTATGTTTGAAAAGGAGATTAATATGAAACCAAATTTAGTAGTTAAGAAAAGTGCTTGGAGTGCTGTGACGCCTCTTTGTGTTATCTTTTTTTGGCTTGTAATTCCACTTATTGTTATGATTTGTAGAATAATCGTAGCAAAGCACTATGTTTTTGAGTTTTATGACGAGCATGTTATCGTGAAAAGTGGAGTTTTATCAAGAAACGAGAGAAAAACAGTATTCCCAACAATTTTATCGGTTTCCGTTTCCCAGTCGTTTTGGGGAAGAATAGTTGGATATGGAAATGTTATGGTAGATGTTGTTGGCAAATGGGACGTTCGACTTGAGCAAATTGGTGCCCCATATCTTGTAAAGCAATATTTTGAAGGCAGAATAGGAAACGCATCTGGAATTCAAACAATTGTAACTGAATAACGCTTGAAAAATGGTAGCCAAAATGGCTACCATTTTTATTCCTCTATATCGTCAATTGCGTCCACAGGGCACGACCTTTTTGCTTCCTCAGCACCCTCTAAATTGTCTGAAATTACCTCGTCCCTTGCGTGTGCCAGCTCGTCGCCACCCATTTCAAAGACCTCAGGACAAATAGATGCACAAAGACCACAGCCGATACAGTTTTCGTTTACATAAAATTTTTTCATAATAGCTCCTTTGATAGGCTTTTATTAGATTGTACCCCAAGCCGTGACAAAAAATACTACACATTTATACTTTGTGCAAATTAGACAAAAAGACAAGTTTATTTTAGTGTATTTTGACAAAATTACACAAAAGCCCTTGATATATATATTATAAAGTGATAAAATGATACCATAGGGCGAGCATCCTTGCCCGATTTTACGAAAAGAGGAAACAACAATGGCAAAATTTATCACCAACGACATTAGAAATGTTTGCTTGATAGGTCACAGTGGCAGTGGAAAGACTGCAACCATCGAGTCTATGCTTTGGCGCGCAGGCGCAACTGACCGTCTTGGCAGAGTTTGTGACGGAAATACTGTGTCCGATTATGATAGCGAGGAAATTAAGCGTGGAATTTCAATAGGACTTTCCGTATGTAATCTTGTTTGGAATAATGTAAAGATAAATCTTATCGACTGTCCTGGCTTCCTCGGCTTTGCAGGTGAGGTTGCGAGTGCACTTAGAGTTGCCGACGCGTGCCTTATCAATGTAGACGCAAAGGCAGGCATGGAGGTTGGAACGGAGATTGCTTGGTACAACGCTCTTGAGGCAGGGCTACCACGCGCATTCTTTATCAATAAGTGTGACGACCCAGATGCGAATTTTGATAATGTATTTAATCAGCTAAGAGATGAGTTTGGAAACGCGCTTTGTCCTGTTTTCATTCCTATCAAGGAGCCAAATGGCGTAATAATGGCTGACCTTATGACAATGAAATGCTTCCGTTACCTTCCAAACGGCGAAAGACAAGAGGAGGAAATGACCGATTCTCGTCGCGCAGTCGCTGAACAGTACGAGGAAATCTTTATGGAGGCATGTGCTCAAACAAACGAGGAAATGCTTGAAAGGTTCTTTGAGGGCGAAAGATTTTCACCAGAGGAGTGTGCAAACGCGCTTCACGAGGGTATGATTACAGGCTCAATAGTTCCAGTATGGTGTGGCTCATCAGAGAATATGAGAGGTATTTACTCAATTCTTACAGCCATCGCTCAATCCTTCCCAAGACACACAGCGAAGAAGACTGAAAAGGACATCTCTGGCGCCGATGTAGCTATCGAGCGTGAGGGAGAGTGTCGCTTATTCGTGTTTAAAACCATTGCTGACCCATTTGTTGGTCGCTTCTCCTTCTTCAAGGTTATGAATGGTGAGCTTAAGAAGGACATGGTTCTTAAGAATGTAACAACAGGCGCAGATGAAAAGTTTTCAAAGATTTATACAATCTGTGGTAAAAAGCAAACAGAGGTTGACTCCTTGGCATGTGGAGATATCGGTGTTATTGCAAAGCTTGCTAACACTAATACAAACGATACTCTTTGCGAAAAGAGCGACACAGAGTATGCAAAAATCGACTTCCCAGAGGCTAACATGACAATGGCAATCAAGACAGAGTCTAAGGACGAGGATAAGGTTGCTACAGCAATTGCAAAGATACTTGACGAGGATAAAACAGTTAAGTATGAAAACTTTGTTGAGACTGGAGAGCTATTGCTCAAGGGTATTGGCGATGTTCACCTTGATACTGTTGTATGTAAGCTAAAGACCAGATATGGTGTAACAATTAAGCTTGAAACACCAAAGATAGCATATCGTGAAACAATCAGAAAAACATATAGCGCTGAGGGTAAGCACAAAAAGCAATCCGGTGGCGCAGGTCAGTACGGACATGTAAAGATTACCTTCTCGCATAGCGAAAATGACGGCTTGACCTTTACACAAAGCGTAGTTGGTGGAGAGGTTCCAAAGGGCTATTATCCAGCTGTTGAAAAGGGACTTGAGGAGGCTATGAAGACAGGCGTGCTTCTTGGCTATCCAATGGTTAATCTCGCAGCAGACCTCACAGGTGGCTCATACCACGATGTTGACTCAAACGAGCTTTCCTTTAAGCTTGCAGCAAGGCTTGCATATAAGGAGCTTGTAAACGCTTCACCTGTGCTTCTTGAGCCTATTGGAACGCTTAAGGTAAGCGTTCCCGAAAGCATGGTTGGAGATGTAATGGGCGACCTTAATAAGCGTCGTGGCAGAGTGCTTGGCATGGAGCCTGATGCTCATCGTCCAAGATACACAGTTGTTGAGGCAGAGGTGCCAAAGGCAGAAATGGTTGACTATGTAATCGCCCTTCGTGCAATGACACAGGGTCGTGGCAACTTCACCTTCCACTTCGTAAGATATGAGGAGGTACCTGCACAAATCGCATCTAAGGTACAGCCAAAGGCAGAATAAAATAACGGGGCGAAGAAAATCTTCGCCCTTTTTTATTGTAACTGTCGGTTGTAGACCTCAACTAACAATATGTTGATTTTTGTGGAAAAATATGGTTTAATATAAAATATATCAACAAAAATAAAGGATTAGGGGGACAAATGAGTACATTTGGAAGCAATTTTAGAGAGCTTAGAAGGGGCTTTGGGCTGTCACAAGAGGAAATCTCGGAAAGGCTCGGTGTAACCTCTCAAGCAATATCAAAGTGGGAATGTGAGCGCTCATACCCCGACCTTGATATGCTGATACATATAGCTCATTTCTTTGATGTTAGTCTAGATGCACTTTTAACTGGCAACGAAAAATTTAAGGGTGCATATGCCGTTTCTGAAAACGCAAGGGAGCTGATAGGCTTGCCTGACGACGACCTTATAAGGGTGGTGCTTTGTAAGGGAAAATACATTTTAAAGACACAGGAGGGCTGTAATGCAATAAAAATGCCTCTTGTGATAGATGGCGAGATAGACAAGATAGAAATTCGAGGTAGCGCAGATATAAGTGGAAATGTTTACGGAAGCGTATCGACAGGGACAAGTCTATCCTGTGGAGCGATTGAAGGCTCTGCTACGGTTGGAACCAGCGTGGATTCAAACTCTATTATAGGAGATGTAGTGTGTGGTGGCTCCTTGCGTAGCACGGGTATCGAGGGCGATGTCGTTTGTGGTGGGTCTCTTTGGGCAGAGGCGATTAACGGACACATACAAAGCTGTACAGGCGACATTAATGCCGAGGTTATAAACGGCGACATCAAGGAGTGTAAGGGGAACATATATAAAAGATAATGCGGAATGGCAGGGACTCCCTGCTAGAAAAAATTTATAGCACAAACGCTCAAGCTTACTTGATAAAAAAACAGACAACGCCACGCGTTGTCTGTTTTTTATCATATAAATATATTGATAATACCGATTATAAATCCGATAGCTCCACCGAGAATAACAAGAGCACGAAGCTCCTTTTTCATTATTCTCTTGCATAGAGCCTCAAGGTCCTTAAGCGACATTTCGTTAACCTTTTGCTCAACGATAGAGCAAATGTCAAGTCCATCAGCCAAGGAGCTGATAGCCTTAACCACAGCGCCCTCATAAATCGAGCGAACAAGAGAGGTGATTTTATCCTCGTCAAGCCTTGAAAAATCAATCTGCTCATTTATAGGTGTAGTTGCAATTACAGACACCTCATCGCGTATAACAGGCAGGGCAGTCTCGACGCCCTCGTCTGTTAAAAAGAGAGAAACCTTTTCCTTAACCTGCTCAAGAAGTGGGTCGATAATTCCGTCGGTTAAAAACATTCCCAGCATACCAAGCGACGCCTTCTTTTCTAAAATTGCTTCCTTGCCCTTTGACGCAACAAGCTCTCCAACATCCATTTTTTCGGCAGAGGCGATAATTCTCTCTGCAAGAAAAACAGAAAGTCTTTCTCTAAACGCCTCGCGCGCCTCCTCACTTGCAAGCCTTGATAAAATTTCATCAATTGAGCTAGAGGTGTATTTCTTAAGCGTGCCCTTTACATGCTCAATAAGCTTACCCTCAACCTTCTCGGAGCAGAGCATGCGAGTAAGATCCTCGCTGGTGAACAAATCCTCGCCAACCGCCTTACCAATCGCGTGTGCAAGTGCGTCCTTGCGCTTTGGAATTATACCAGGCGTAAACGGAAGTCGAACACCAAAAAGCTTTATTGGCTCATAAGGGTGGAAAAGCATTACAACAGCCAAATAGTTAGTTATAAGACCAATTATTGCACCAACCACAGGACCAGAAACGTAGCCCAAAAGCTCCTTAACAAGCTCCCAGCTCATAACTATTCTCCATCCTTGCTCTCAAGAGCTGCAAGCTTATCCTCAAGCTCGCGCACACGCTTTTCAAGGATTGCTTGGGTTTGTGTGTTGCGATAAACCCTTTGGTTCATATGCGAAACGATAGCTGTAAGCATCATAACTAGAATAAATAGGAAGATTATCGCGACAAAGAAGGCTGCATTTGCAGGAGTTTGAATACCGACAAAGGAGCATAGTAAAATGATAATTTGTGGGAAAATTACACCAACAAGCATAACTATTGAGGCAAGAAGCCAAATTAGTGAATACTTGAGGTTGAGCTTTCTTTTAACAAGATATCTAAGAAGCACGAGGAAAAATATAGAAACGCATACTATTAAGAATATGTGAAG
>JAGALI010000228.1 GCA_017625275.1 Clostridia bacterium | reverse complement strand
TCCCGTTTCTCGCACCAAGATAAAGAGTGGTCAAAGGACCACTCTTTATTATTTTAAACAAAAAATAGGGTCTTGAACCCAGCGTTAAGAAAACCATTCGGGGAATGGTTTTTAGCGATGACCGAAGGATTTTGCAAGCCATATGGGATTGATTTTATTGAAAATTAAAAGGTGGTCATGTGACCACCTTTTTATTTTTTGCGCCTTTGTAGCATATTCATTATAATGTAAGCGCCAACAAGCAAGGCAACTGTTGAAATAAGAACTATATACATAGCCCCAACGCCCACCTTGTTGTCAAAAAAATAAAGATTGCAATCAAGCAAATCCTTAAGCCCATCAACGACAGCCTCAGGAACGCCCTCAGTCACCATCTCATCTAGCACACCACGCATAGCGTGATTGCGAACAAGCGATGTGCCGTAAGTTCCAGGGAGAAATGAAATCACCCTCTGTAGCCCCTCGCTAAACGAGGAAATAGGCATATAAGCACCACAAATAAAGCCGTAGCCAGCACTTATTATAGAGCCAACAGCAGATATTTGACCCTGTGATGATAAAAAGAAGTTTATAATCGAGGAAAGTGCCGTACCAAACAGAATGAGAATAATTACATCAATAAATAGCAAAAGCACATCAAGCGCCGACATATACCAGCCAACAATAGCCACATATATAAGGCAAATAACAGTTGCTGAAAGACATATTATGAGAGTTGAAATAAGAGTTGAAATATAGTAGCTAAGAGAAAGCACAGATGAGCCAACGGGCGCGATTTTCAAATCCTTAATTGTTTTGTTAGCCTTGTCCTGCACCATTAAGAAGTTAGAGCAAAAGGCAACGGTTATACATGAAACTGCAAGGATAGAGGACACAAGCTGTGCCCCAACCAAGCCATCAATAACGCTCTCAGAAAGCTTGATTTCAGCAGGCAAGCCAGAGGTAAAGCTATCTCTGTAAACATTTCCAAGAAAGGTAGCATAGAGAACAAGCAAAATTGCAGGGGTGATAAGGGCTGTAAAAAACATTCCCTTGTCCTTGAAGAATAGCTTTACATTTCTTTTTATAAGTGATAGCAGGGTGTTCATCTCTCAGCACCTCCTACAAGACTTTTGCCAGTAACAGAAAGGAAAACATCATCCATTTTTCCCTTTGTGATTTCGTAGTCAGAAAACAACTCAGGATGCTTTAAAATTAGCTCAGTAGCAGAGGCAGTATTAGGCACAGAAATACGATAAGCATCGCGAATGGCCTCGTAAGGGAAGCCTAGCGCCTTAATTTTCTCCTCGGAAACATTATAAAGAGTGATAAAGTCACCTGTGTGTGCGTTTTTGAGCTCAAGAGGTGTGCCCTCAGCACAAATTTTACCACTATCCAAAATGATAATATAATCAGCCTCAGATGCCTCTTCCATATAGTGAGTAGTCAAAAATACAGTCATATTTTCGGACTTTCTAAGGTCGTCAATTACATTCCAAAGCATTTTTCTTGTTCTTGGGTCAAGACCTGTTGTGGGCTCGTCAAGAATAAGAATTTTTGGCTTGTGAATAAGCGCCCTTGCAACATCAATTCGTCTGCGCTGACCACCAGAAAGCTTGCCAAGCGTGCGCTTTAATAAATCCTCAAAATCAAGAATTTTTGCAAGCTCGTAAAGTCTTTTCTTAAAATCCTCGCCAAAAATCCCATAAAGTGAGGCACGGCTTTGTAAATTGTCATAAACGCTAAGTGCAGAGTCTAAAAGAGAGTCTTGAAAGACAACGCCAATTTCATTTTTTATAAAATCGCTGTCTTTATCAAGGCTGTGACCGTCGATTACAACCTCTCCCTCGTCCTTTGTAAGCTGAGCGCACATTATATTTATAGTTGTCGATTTTCCAGCACCGTTAATACCAAGAAAGGCAAAAAGCTCTCCCTCCTTAACTCTAAAGCTAAGGTCCTGCACAGCCTTAACCTCGCCGAAGCTTTTACTTAAATGATTTATTTCAATAATGTTTTCCATAGTTCACACTCCTTAAAAACATTTTAAACTAAAAAGCGTATAAAATCAAGCAAAATCAAGTATTCGGCTAAAAAATCAAGCTAAATGGCAAAGGACGGCATTGTGCCGTCCTTTTATTCAGCCTGTCTTTTTAGCATTCTTTTCCAGTTAATAAAGCTATATATATCATTTATTAAAAATGAAGCAAAGCAGATTATAACCGAGAGATAAGAAATATCATCAATAGAGGCGAGAATCCATAAAACAATCAAAACAATGTCGTTTACAGCATAAGCAAGCGCAAAATAAGGGGAGCGCCTAAAAAGAAAATACGCTGCAAAAAAGCTTGTGGTAACAGACAAGGTGCTAATAATCAGATTTTTGGTGTTAAAGTATGCTAAAATAAAGTAGAATAAAAAAGTAACTATAATCGCAAGCAGAGCACCAAGGCAAACATCTAAGCGTGAAAGACGGCTTATTTTAACCTCTGCATGATTGCCCTTGTAGGGGTGTCTTAGCCAAGAAATTAGCGACACTGTGGCCATGGGCGCACTCATACCAACATAGGTAATCATTTCTCCATAATATCCAAAATCAAAGGAAATGTAACCATAGATAAAGCTGAAAATGATTATAAATACTTGTCCTACAGGATTACCCTTTGCATTAAAGATGAGAGAGATAGCCCCAAGAAGCGAGGCAATAAGGGTAAGATAGTTTTCTCTGTCAAAGATTAAAAACGACAAAAGAATCAGCGAAAGAGAAGAAAAAAGAATTATTTTTTCAACCCTAGAAAAATAGTTTAAAAGTCTTTTAAGCTTGTTCATAATTCCTCAAAAAAATAAGCACTCGAAAACGCATCTTCAAAGACCTAACGATACGCAACGAATGCAAAAGCATCTTCTACCCGGTGGCAGATTTATTATTTGTTTTTGTAGATACTATTATACCATCATAAAAATAGCTTGTCAAGCCATGATGCAAGAAAAAATGCAGGTAAAATAAAAGGCAGACGCTTTAAAACGCCTGCCCTTTTTTAAGCTTAGTTAATTTTCAGCGTAAATTACAGTCAAGTCTGGGTGAAGCTGAAGAATTGACGCAGGAACAAAAGGAGTGATAGGACCATAAAAGGCCTTTTGCATAATATCCTTTTTGCCCTTTCCGTTAGCTATAAGAAGCACCTTTTTCGCGTTCATAATAGCACCAATACCCATAGTTACAGCGCTAGTTGGAACATCGTCCTTTGAAGCAAAGAAGCGCGCATTAGCCTCAATTGTAGAAGGGTCAAGAGTCACCTCGTGAGTTTCCTTTGTGAAAAACTCCTCTGGCTCGTTAAAGCCAATATGTCCATCAAGACCAATACCCAAAAGCTGAAGGTCAATGCCACCAAGAGCTTCAATAAGCGCATCATAACGCGCACACTCAGCCTTAAGGTCAGAGGCACAGCCGTTAGGAACAAAGGTTTTGTCCATAGGAATATTTATCTTAGAGAAAAGGTTTTTATTCATAAAGTAGCGATAGCTTTGGTCGTTGTCACCATCAAGACCTACATACTCGTCAAGGTTTACAGATGTAACATTAGAAAAATCAAGCTCACCAGCCTTGTAAGCATTAGCAAGATGCTCATATGTGCCAAGAGGTGAGGAGCCAGTTGCAAGACCTAAAACAGAGCATGGCTTTTCCTTAACCTGTGATGCGATAATTTCGCCAGCCAAGCGACTAAGCTCAGCATAGCTTTCAACTGTAATAAATTTCATAAAGCTCTCCATTCATATTTATTGTTATTATTATATTGCACTTTAGCACATTTGTCAAGCGAGTAGAATAAAAATAAATATTAAGAAATTTATTATTTTGATGACAAAATCAAAAAGTTTTCGACAAAATTCTACAAATATATTGAATTGATTATTAATATGTGCT
>JAGALI010000227.1 GCA_017625275.1 Clostridia bacterium | reverse complement strand
CTTTTCGCTAAGACCCCAGATGCAAAAATGCGCTCCTATGGCCCAGGTCGCTTCTCCTTTAATGTAAGGGGAGGACGCTGTGAGAGCTGTGAGGGCGATGGCGTTAAGAAGATAGAAATGCACTTCTTGCCAGATGTTTATGTGAAATGTGATGTCTGCAAGGGTAAGCGTTATAATAAGGACACTCTCGAGGTTAAATTCAAGGGCAAAAATATTGCAGATGTTCTTGATATGACAGCAGAGGAGGGGGCGCTTTTCTTTGCTGATATTCCATCGATTTCAAGAAAGCTACAAACCATTTGTGATGTTGGACTTGGATATGTGAAAATAGGTCAATCCTCAACCACCTTGTCGGGTGGAGAAGCGCAAAGAGTTAAACTCGCAACGGAGCTTTCAAAGCGCTCAACAGGAAAGACCATATATATTCTTGATGAGCCTACAACAGGACTCCACACTGATGATGTTAAGAAGCTTATCGGTGTGCTTCAAAGGCTTGTTGATGCAGGAAATAGCGTAATGGTAATAGAGCATAACCTTGATGTTATAAAAACAGCCGATTATATAATAGACCTAGGACCTGAGGGTGGAGACGCAGGTGGAACAATAGTTGCCACAGGAACTCCAGAGGAGGTGGCAAAGCACCCAACCTCGTATACAGGCATCTATGTGAAAAAGGCATTAAACGGATATAAGGACTAAAAAAACGGACACAAATGTGTCCGTTTTTTTATATTATAATGCTTTTGACACCCTCTAACGAGTCGCTATCAAGAGAGTTTTGCTCCATTATTTTATCTCTTGTGGTGTGATATTTCTTTGCTATTTCCCAAAGCACATCGCCGTCATTAGGGAAGAAAACTCGCACACAGGACGCATCTTTTTTGAACTCTGTGTCCTTCTTTAGAGTAGCAGTGTCTAAAATAGTTGTGCTTGATTTTTCTAAGACCATAACAGAGGGGTAAATTTCTGCATTTAAAAGTAGCTTATCGTCGCTATATTTTGCGTTTACTAAGGATGCAGAGAAATTGCCACGCACGATAGGGCCTTGAACCTGTCTAGCTAGCTCAAGCTCATACTTGAATGGAACATCATAGCTTTCGCAAAGATACTCTCCGCTCTCGCCCTCGCCCTTTGCTATGATGCTGGTGCAAAGACGACCAATAAAGCATGCACGCTCACCCTTAAAATCACATTTTTCAAACACAGGCTCAAGAATTGTGTCAATTATTTCTAGCTTATCCTTGCTTTTGCGCTTTACGCTCTCATTAAGAGAGAATGAAGCGTTTCCACCCTTTACAAGAGAGTAAAGCTCAAGCTCGCGATGCTTAGTCTCCATAGCGTTTTTGGTTGAATAGCAATCCTTGGGTAAGGTTATATCTGAATTTCTTATTGCCTCACAGTCTATTTCACAGGACATATCAAAAAACAACTCGCTACCATTCTCATGCTCCTCGCTTGAAATAGAGAGGCTTACGCATCTTGCTGTAGCCTTTACTGTGTCTGAGGGACACACCTCGTCAAGCCCAACCTCTTCGTATATAGGAAGCACCTTGGATAGGGTAATAAGCTCGCCCTCGCTTTCGCAAATGCATTTTACAGTAGCCTCTCCGTGACAGCTAACAGAGCCATTTGATGGCTTTACATCCTTCAAAATTGCTTGCGCATCACAAAGAACAGGACGCAGAGAGGAAAGAGACCCTGTGTCGAATTTGTCGCTTATTTTAATACCCTGTAGACTCGCTGTGCTTGCACTGAGGGAGCAGTTTTCCTCGTAAAGCCTTTCTATAAACAATTCATCAGCGCTTGACCTTTGAAGAATGCTTTCGCAAATTTCCTTTTCCTCGTAGCCGAAGATTTTGCTTTTTAGGCGAGTCTTGATGGTTAGCCTTCTTGGCGCGCTAACTCTTGTTGTTACACTGTCAGGTGATGTGTCTATAAGCACCTCACTAGGAGTGCTTTTTAAAATTGTAGATGCCTCGTAGTTGCTAGAAAGAGGGGTAGAGCATAGCTTTCCCTCGTCGTCAGTGTAAATCACAAAGTAAGTTACAGTGCCACCAAAATCAAGTCTTGTGCCGTTTTGTGAGTCTGCTATGTACTTGCTCTCTGGCAAAACCTGAGCTCTAGTCATAAGCACACGTCTAACCTCGTTTACATAGTCTGGCAAAACAAATTCCTCGCTGACATCATGAGTTATTGCTGTATCACAGCAAACGGAGGTGACCCTTGCTTTTGCTCCAGCCCTTTCAGTTATTTCAAGTGTATTCATTGGTTTTCTCCTTCAAATTTTGATTTCCTGTTAAATACTATGCAAGGAAAAATTTGATTATTACTTGACAAGTCATACTTTTTGTGATAAAATGTGTAGCGTAAAAGGCTATGACGGAAAAATAGCTACAAAAAGCACGAACAAGAGACTGACGCTCTTTGGCTGTAAGGTGTCAGCGTGGCTGTAGTGTTCCATTCCTGAGCAGTGCGTGAGAGCGCAACGGATAATCGCGTTATAGATTGTGAGTAAAACCTAAGGTGGTACCGTGTATTTTTGCACCCTTATTTTCAAGGGGGCATTTTTGTTTTTATAATGCTTTTGATAAATTAACCCTTTGGAGGTAAAAATATGATTGATTTAAAATTTCTAAGAGAAAACCCAGATGTAGTAAAGCAAAACATCAAAAACAAGTTTCAGGATTCTAAGCTCCCACTTGTTGACGAGGTAATTGAGCTTGATAAGCAGTATCGCGCATTCAAGCAGGAGGCTGACACCCTTCGTGCAGACAGAAATAAGCTTTCAAAGCAAATTGGCGCACTTATGGCTCAGGGTAAGCGTGATGAGGCAAACGAGGTTAAGGCACAGGTAAGCGCTGCAGCTACTCGTCTAAACGAGCTTGAGGGACTTGAAGAGGAATACGCAGAGAAGATTAAGAAAATAATGATGGTAATCCCTAACATTATCGACCCAAGCGTTCCAATTGGAAAGGACGACAGCGAAAATGTTGAGGTTCAAAGGTATGGTGAGCCAGCTGTTCCTGACTTTGAAATTCCTTACCACACCGAAATTATGGAAAAGCTTTCTGGTATCGACCTTGATAGTGCAAGAAAGGTTGCAGGAAACGGCTTCTATTATCTCATGGGCGATATTGCAAGGCTTCACTCTGCAATCATCTCATACGCTCGTGACTTTATGATTGACCGTGGCTTTACCTATTGTGTTCCACCATTTATGATTAGAAGCGAGGTTGTAACAGGCGTTATGTCCTTCGCTGAAATGGAAGCTATGATGTATAAGATAGAGGGCGAGGACCTTTACCTCATCGGTACAAGTGAGCACTCAATGATAGGTAAATTCATCGACACAATTATCCCAGAGGAAAATCTCCCACAAACACTAACCTCATATTCCCCATGCTTCCGTAAGGAGAAGGGCGCACACGGTATTGAGGAGCGTGGAGTTTATAGAATCCACCAATTTGAAAAGCAGGAAATGATTGTTGTTTGTAAGCCAGAGCAAAGCCCAATGTGGTTTGACAAGCTGTGGCAAAACACAGTTGACCTCTTTAGAACCCTTGATATTCCTGTAAGAACACTTGAATGCTGCTCAGGCGACCTTGCTGACCTTAAGGTAAAGAGTATAGATGTTGAGGCTTGGTCACCAAGACAAAAGAAGTATTTTGAGGTAGGCTCTTGCTCAAATCTTGGTGATGCACAGGCAAGAAGACTAAAGATAAGAGTAAACGCAAAGGACGGCAAGTACTTTGCACACACCCTCAATAACACAGTTGTAGCACCACCTCGTATGCTTATCGCATTCCTTGAAAACAATATGAACGAGGACGGAAGCATTAACATTCCAAAGGTACTTCAGCCATATATGGGTGGAAAAACAATTATAAAATAATTAAAGGCAGGGCTTTGCCCTGCTTTTTGCTTACTTTTTATTGACATATTTTACAAAAAATGATAAAATAAATATGTAAATAAAAATAAAGAGGTACTACTATGAAATACTATAATATGAAAATTGCAGGTCTTGACCGTGCGCTTCCAATCTGTAGAGTAAACGATAGCCTTTATATCGCGGGCTTTGTAATTTTTGGTGATCCAGAGCTTACAACTGCGTGTGCCAAGGCGCTTCTTGAAAGGGCACCAGAGTATGATTATATGATTACAGCAGAGGCGAAGGGAATTCCACTAATTCACGAAATGGCAAGGCTTCAAGGTAATCAAAAATATATGCTTGCAAGAAAAGGTCCAAAGCTATATATGACAAATATACTTTCTGTGTCAGTTAACTCAATAACCACAGCGAAGGAGCAAAAGCTGTACCTTGATGGCGCAGATGCCGAGCTTATGAGGGGAAAGAGAATTTTAATTGTAGACGATGTAATCTCAACAGGCGAGTCACTACACGCTCTTGAGGAGCTTGTGAAGCAGGCAGGTGGAGAAATCGTCGGCAAAATGGCAATTCTTGCTGAGGGTGATGCGATAGATAGAAAGGATTTAATTTATCTTGAGCCACTTCCACTCTTTAACGCAGACGGCGAAATTATAGGCTAAAAGAAAATCACCGAGCGCTCGCTCGGTGATTTTGCTTGTTAAATTAATTTTCTGGAACTATAAGACCATAACCGCCATTCTTGCGTCTATAAACAACACAGGTCTCAAGGTCTTGCGCGTCCTTGAACACATAAAAGCTGTGGCCAAGAAGCTCCATTTGAAGGATAGCCTCCTCTACAGACATAGGCTTGAAGGGGAATGTCTTTGTTCGAACATTGAACATAACCTCCTCCTCGACATCAGGTAAATCCTCCTCGGCAATTTGGAAGCCCTCAGCACGAATTTTCTTTTGTAGACGAGTTTTGTTCTTTCTGATTTGTCTTTCAAGCGCCTCAGTAGCGTTGTCTATTGCGTTTGCAAATGTATCAGCAGCTTCCTCTGCACGGAAAACCATTCCATCTGAATGGATAGTAATTTCAATCATTTCAAGATTGTTAGCCATAGAGAAGGTGATATCCATTTCTGCGTTGTTGCCAAAGAACTTGTCAAACTTTGCAAGCTTCTTTTCAGCCATCTCCCTTACAACATCAAAAACCTTCATTTGTCTTGCTGTAAAATTCATTTTCATAAGCTCACCTCTTGTGGGGAAATTCAAAGGCACATACCTTTGTAACCTTATTATACCACACTTATATGGAAAAATAAATAGAAAAATCCAAAAAAATCAAAGAATTTTGTGTAATTTGCCTAAAAAATTGATGAAGAATATGTGAAAAACAACAATTTTGACATAGTGTAAGCGCTGGAAACCTCCTCGCGCGCGAGAGCAATAAAATAAAAGTCTTAAAATATTATAAAATACTTTGACTTTTTTGTGCCATTGTGATATACTAAATATGTAGTAAATTTGTAGGAGAAACGCGATGCTTTTTGGAAACGCAATTGTGGGCCAATCAGGTGGTCCAACCTCGGCCATAAATGCAACTCTTTCGGGTGTGATTAGGGCATGTCTTGAAAATAAAGATAAAATAACTACACTCTATGGAATGAGAAATGGCATAGAAGGCTTTTTGAAGGAGGACTTTTGCGACCTTTTTTCTTTTTTTAGCGACAAATCGCGCCTAAAGGAGCTTGAGGCAACACCTGCCTCGGCACTTGGCTCGTGTAGAAAAAAGCTTCCAGAGCCAGAAGATGATTCGGAAATCTACAAAAAGATATTTGATATACTAAAAAAGCATAATATTCGGTACTTTTTCTATATCGGTGGAAATGATTCTATGGACACAGTGTCTAAGCTTTCAAGATATGCTAAGACATGCGATTATGAGGTTATAATAATCGGTGTTCCTAAGACAATAGATAATGATTTGTGCGTAACAGACCACACCCCAGGCTATGGTAGCTGTGCGAAATTTGTTGCAACAGTAACCGAGGAAATTATAAGAGATGTGTCTGTATATACCTTAAATGCCGTTACCATTATTGAGGTAATGGGTAGAGATGCAGGCTGGCTTACAGCATCCTGTGGGCTGTGTGGCAGAGTTAATGGCAGAGGTGTTGATTTTATTTATTTGCCGGAGCGTGATTTTTCTGCCGAGGCATTTGTGAATGATGTCAAAAATGCACTCAAGGACCACCCAACCATTGTGGTGGCAGTAAGCGAGGGCTTAAAATATAAAAATGGTGATTATGTGAGCGAGGATGAGCATCATACAACAGATGCATATGGTCACAAGTATCTATCAGGCACGGCAAGAATGCTTACGCACCTTCTAAAGAGAGAAATAGGCTGTAAGGTGCGCGCAGTTGAGCTTAATTTGCCACAGCGTGCAGGCTCACATATCGCATCAAGAACAGACATTATGGAAAGCGTTCGTATAGGAAAGGGCGCGGTTAAGCTTGCACTTGCAGGCAAGACAGGAAAAATGCCTGTATTCAAGCGTAAAAGGGGTAAGTATGCTGTCACAATCGGAAGCGTTGATGCATCCTTTGTGGCAAATAAAATAAAGCGCGTTCCAGATAGCTTCATAAACGAGGCTGGAAACGGCGTAACAGATGAATGTATAGAGTATAT
>JAGALI010000226.1 GCA_017625275.1 Clostridia bacterium | reverse complement strand
CCTTCTTGTAGATGGAGACGGCAAGCAGGTTGCAAGCAAAATAACATCTCTAATAGAGGATGAATATGAGTACGATGTTATCAACACAAGAGACTTCCCAACATCAATGGAAAAGCTTCTTAAGTATGATGAGGTTGTGCTTATGAACATCGATTTTGAGGATATGCCAACAGGCTCAACAGACCTTATTAAGAGATATGTTGAGGAAATTGGCCGTGGACTCGTATTTACATGTGGCTCTAACTCATACAAGAACAACGCTCTTGCAGATAACCCACTTGTAGATATTCTTCCTGTTGACCTTAAAATTGATGAGCGTCGCGAAACAATCGCAACAGTAATCACCGTTGACCTTTCTGGATCAATGGGTGCAGAGGTTAAAGGACAAACAAACAAGTACGGCGAGAAAATGACTCGTTATGACATGGTGCTTGAAAGCGTGCTTAAGCTTCTTGATACAGATGAATTTACTCCTGAGGACTATGTTGGTGTTATAGTGTTCGACGCAGACGCAACAGTTGCGCTTCCAATCACACAGCTTAGTGAAAAGGAATACATGAAGCAATACCTTCAGGAATCCTTTGAGGAATATTACTATGCTCATACTCTCTCTGAGGGTGAAAAGCCTGGTCGTGAAAATCGTGTAACAGGAACCCCTGGCTCTTCACAGCACGACGCAAACGGATACAAGGTAAAGGCAGCTGGTACTAACTATGGTCTTGCTATAACAAAGGCGAACCTTCTTCTTGATGAGAGCGATGCAGACCTTAAGCAAATGGTATTCCTTTCCGATGGTGAGCCACAGGATAAGGGCTCAGGCTACGATTCAATAATTCGTAGAATGGCAAACTCTGGTATTCTTACCTCAACAATCGGTATTGGTAACCTAAAGACCTCTGAGATTGAGGAGCTTTCACTCCTTGCTACAATCGGTCACGGTAAGTTTACAAAGGTAACATCATCTCTTGACCTTACACAGTCCTTGCTTCAAATTGCAGAGACAGTAAAGGGTGATTATAAGAATGAGCGTCCAACAAAGCTTGAAAAGCGTAATGATAGTAAGGTTCTTGTAGGACTTAAAACAGAGGATCTTGATACAATCGGCGGTTACTATGGTACAACAATTAAGAGTGGTGCTAAGATGATTCTTTCTGCCGACGACCTTCGTCCAATCATTGCTGAAGCAGAGGTTGGAAATGGACATACCACAGTTTATATGAGTGACCTTGGTGGCGTTTGGTCTAACTCGCTATTCTCAAGTGGCGACAAAAACCCAGATAATAAGGTAATTGTATCTAATCTTTTGGTTAACTCACTTAACACCGAGATAGACGCAACTGGTCTTAAAATCTCTAGTGAGCGTGTAGAGGGTGTAACAAGATTGACTGTTGAAACTCTTAAGAGAATAAGAGATAACGAACAGCTTGTCGCATATGTAACTGACACAAACGACAATACCGTAGAATATACAGAATTTGTTCGTGTAGCAGATACAAAGTACAGAAAGGAAATCGAAACCTCCGATGAGGCAGGCACATACCTAATTGAGGTAAGGCTTGTAACGAAAGACGAAACTCCACAGCTCTTCGATAAGGCAAACTACGCCGTAGTAGGCTTCTATCCAGATGAGTACGACCTGTTTAGCGTCGATGGAAAGAGCGTAATGGAGGACCTTTCAGCTGCGGGCGATGGTAAGATTATGAAGGATGTAAAGGGCTTCTTTGATATAGCAAAGGATGAGCTCTTCCAATTCGAGCATAATATTTCAACCCCTGCAATTATCGCATTGCTACTATTGTTCATAATTGATTTGTTCTTCCGTAACTTCTCACCAAAGAAGGAGAAGAAGAAGAAGGTTATGACCGACGAGGAGCAATACGCATCCATGAGAGGAAGATAATCTCTCAAATCCTAAATTCTCTAAAAAAGGCCCTCTGTGGAAGCACAGAGGGCTTTGTTTGTTATAAAAAAAGGACACGGCTCGCGTGTCCTAAATTTGTTATAAAAGCTTTTCAAATTCTTCCTTGGTGTATAGAATATTGATAGCGCTGAGCATTGCATTTGGAGTCATATCATGAGGAAGGTCGATAGAGGTGAGAAGCGCCTCGCGCCTTGATTTGCTATCATCGCGTCCTGTAAGCCCCCAGAAATAGAGGTCGGCCTTTGTTATTGTATCGCCACTTGCCTTTGGCACAGAGACCTCGGTAAATGGCTCAAGAAGAGATATAAGCACATCGTTATCGATACCCTCGACGCCCAAAACACCCTCCCTTGAGGCTTCGCGCTTGCGTTTTTCCTTGCCCTGAGTTTTGGGAGTGTAAAGATTTATAATCATATCTGGGGATAGGTGAGTTTTTATATGTGAGCGAATAAGGTGCCCACCACCATCACTATCCGTCAAAAGAATGATTTTTCCAGCACTTAGCGCAAGCTTTTTTAAAAGTGCAATTTTTTCGTTATTATTAAATATTGAAAAGCCACCAGTTGTAATAACAGTAGCGTTAAAAAGCGAGCAAATTTTTATTTTGTCGTACTTGCCCTCGACTATGATAGGGTAAATAATTTTCTTCATAAAATCACCTATTTAAAGCGCACAGAGTGTGCTAATCAGACGCTCGACAGCGCCATAGGTATCAAGATTCATAGCAGACTTTGATTGTAAATCCGCATCCCTACAAAGCTCAAGCGCGCGCTCAATTCTTGCAGGAGAGGTCCTTGCAATCCTGGAAAGATATTTACCCACCTTAAACTCGTGAATTTTGAGGCTTGTAGCGATTTGAGCCTTTGAAAGCCCCATTGACTGAAGCCTGCATACTGCATAAAGCTCAGTATACATTTTTACAATGGAAAAGAGAATAATGTTCGCAGGCTCATGATTTAGCTTTTGGCGACGCAGGGTTTCAAAAACAGCCTGTGTTTTGCCCTCTAAAAGCACATTTGTCAGCTGAAAATCATCATATTCAATGCTTTTACAGCATACAAGGTCGATATGCTTTTCCTCGATAACACCAATGCCGTTTTGCTTTGCATACGCACAAAGCTTGTCTATTTCGTTTGATAGAGTCCACATGCTATGCCCACAGCTCTCAACAAGATAGGTCGAAAGATTGGGGTCAAATTCAATATTACCCTCGGTAAAGTGTCGCAAAATCCAAGAGGTAAGGCGCGTGCCAACAGGAAACTCAAACTCAACAGGAGTGAGAATTTTAGTAATCTGCTTAAATGCCTCGCTAGGACGCTTTTGCGTGCCAGCGTCAAAAAGATGGGAGTCAGCGCGTAAAACAAGCACGGTGTGGTCGCAATCCTCAAGGGTCAAAAGCGCCTCGCAAAGCTCTGACAGCTCGTCCTTTTTCAGCGACTTAATATCAAGGGAGCGCACCTCAACAAGCTTTTTTTCAGCCATCATAGGTAGAGAGGCAATTGCATTACAAAGGCTAGCGGGGGTGTAATCCTCGCCATAAATAACCACATGATTAAATTCATCAAAGGTGCCATCAAGCACTCTCTTTTTTACCTCTTTTGCGTAGGATAGCTTTAAATAATCCTCGTCACCATAAAAAAGATAGCCACCGTGAAGCGCCTTTAGCTCTTGCCTGAATTCTGCCTCTGTCATTCGCGTGTTAGCTCCAATTTCATTTCTGTTTTTTGCGCCAAGGCACCCTTTATCTCCAAAATATAGGAGATTTCAAGCACCCCGTCGGTCATAATTCTATTATCAACCCTTTTAGCGTAAATTCCAAGCTCAAAGGGCATATATGGTGTATTGTATACGGAAATAGTACGCTCACCCTGTGAAAATAGCATAATTGTATTCACAGCGCCGGAGCGAGTTATAGTAACCTCTTTTGGCTCTGATTTGTTAAAGGCGATAATAGCCTTCACACCACCCATACCACTTGCATCGTCCTCAAAGTAGGTGATTCTCACCTCGTCACCAGTCTCTGCTATAAGACCATCAAAATAGGTTGTTATAGTGTCAATATCATCAGGAGAAAGACCATTGTAGGGGTCAAACTCATAAACAGGCTCATTGCCAAAAAAGGCGTTGTCAAAGAGCGAGATTCCACCAGATTCGCTCTGCCTAGTTGTAACCTTTATCTTGCATTTCATTTCTTTATAATCAACTCCGGAAGCTTAATGCTGACACGCGCATTGTCGGCAACGCTTTCGGTAATAAATGAGTTACCACCGATAACAGCACCCTCACCGATAACTGTATCGCCACCAAGAATAGAAGCACCAGAATAAATGGTAACATTGTCCTTGATGGTAGGGTGTCTTTTAACTCCTGCAAGGCTTTGACCCTTACGAGGAGAAAGCGCACCAAGAGTAACGCCCTGATAAAGGCGCACGCGCTTGCCAATAACTGTTGTTTCACCGATAACTATGCCAGTACCGTGGTCGATGAAGAAATATTCTCCAATTGTCGCACCAGGGTTAATATCAATACCTGTCTGGCTGTGTGCATGCTCTGTCATAACACGAGGAACAAGCGCAACGCCGTCCTCGTAGAGAAGATGCGCCACCCTGTATACGAAAATTGCGTAAAAGCCAGGGTAAGAGAAGATAATCTCCTCCTTGCTACCAGCAGCAGGGTCTCCTTCAAAGGCAGCCTCAGCATCAGTTATTAGGATTTTATGAATTTTTGGAAGCTCAGAAATAAAGCGAGTGGCAATTTTCTCAGCCTCAGCACCTACATCACCCTTTTTCTTGAAGGAAAGGGCGAGGGAAATTTGCTTTTTAATTCTGCCATATATTGAGTAAAGCAGTGGCTCCGAAAATGCGAGCGCGTCACCCTTTGCCTCGTTTGGCGCAAAATAAGCAGGGAACATGAGCCTTTTAACATCATTCAATATACTGATAATTTCGTCCCTGTCAGGAAGCGAAAGCTCCGAGCCTATCATAGGAAGCACACTTTCTTTGTACGAAAGCGCCATTTCCCTTGCAATCTTTTCTATATCTAACATAAAAGCACCTCGAATAAAAAATCTCGTTAGTCTAATAATACCACAATATCTTGCAAATATCAAGAAATTGTAGTATAATTTTATTATATTAAGAAAAAAGAGGGTGTGCTAGTTGAAAATAGCGCTTGAAACTGTGTCAAACGCGCGCGACCTTGGTGGACTTTCCACATACGATGGTAGGCACGT
>JAGALI010000225.1 GCA_017625275.1 Clostridia bacterium | reverse complement strand
TCACTATGCTAACCCTGTTGCATACGATGTTATCGAAATTGTTTTAAATATCATTCTATTCTCTGTTCTTATTTACGAAATTTTTGGTCCATTCCTTACAAAGCTTTCACTTACTAAGGCTGGTGAGATTGACCCTGAGAAGAAGATGAGTAACAGAATAAGACATCACGACAGAAATGTGCCTACAACAAAAATATAAATTAAGCCCGTTTAAAACGGGCTTTTCTTTTTTGTATGCACCTCTTGAATTTCAGCATGGTTATATGCTAAAATGAAAATAGCAAAATTTTTATCTATGATAAAGGATTTAATTTTTATGAAAAATCAGCTTTTGCATTCTTATACAATAATGCCTCTTGATATTAATCATTTAGAGGAAATTTGTCAGGATATCAAGGAGCAATACGAGGGTGGCGTTGCCTCTTGTGCTTTGTTTTCTATGACGCTTGTGCCAGAGGGTAATCCTCCTGCTGACAAGGCTGGGCTTTTGTGTGAAAAATATAAGAAATTCAAGCAAAGGCTTGATGAAATGGGGCTTACTTCTGGCATTTTGGTTCAAGCCTCTGTTGGTCACGGCTGGATAATGGGTGATTTATTCCCTTATCAGCAGCACACAAATTTTTGTGATGGCGTCGCTACTCGTTCAGTTTGTCCCTGTGACGAGGGCTTTAAGGACTACATTTACAAGGCTTTAGCAACTATTGCATCGTGTAAGCCTGACCATATTATGATTGACGACGATTTTCGTACTATTTGGTATAAGGGCGAGGGCTGTGCGTGTCCTTTACATATGGAGCGCTTTAATAGGCTTGCTGGCACGGCGCTTTCTCGTGAGGAGCTTTGGGAAATTGTAAACGGCCGAGGTGAAAATTATAAGAAATACACCGACCTTTATATTCAGACGCAAATGGAATCTCTTATTGAGACTGCAAGGGTTATGCGTGCAGGAATTGATAGTATAAATCCTTCTCTACCTGCATCATATTGCTGTTGTGGAAACAATGCTGAATTTGCCTATGAAATTGCATCCGTGCTTGCCGGAAGGGGAAATCCTGTGGTTGTTAGAATTAATAATGGAAATTATACTCCAGCTGGCGCGCGAAATTTTAGCCGTGTTTTTCACAGGGCTGCTACTCAAATTGCAAAGCTAAGGGGTAAGGTAGATGTTATTCTAGCAGAAACTGACACCTGTCCTCAAAACAGATATAGCACAGGTGCGATGTCCTTACATACACATTTTACAGGTACGATTTTAGAGGGAGCAAATGGTGCGAAGCACTGGATTACTCGTCTTATTTGTTATGAGCCAGAGAGTGGCAAGGCATATAGGCGTGTGCTAGGTAAGCATCTTGGCTTTTATGAAAGGCTTGCCTCACTTGCACCCTCGCTAAAATGGCGCGGCTGTAGAATTTTCACTCCTAGCACTCCTGACTTCACATACGGCAGAGTTAAGGAGGAATGGGACGGCTGGAGCCTCTGTGTGCTTGAAAGACTTGGGCTTCCTATGTATTTTTCGAGCGAAAATGGTGGAGTTGTATGTTTTGAGGGAGATGTTGATTCTCGTCTCAGCGACAAAGAAATTTTAGAGCTATTTAAGGGCTCTATGATTTTAGCATCTGACACTGCGCAAAATCTTGCAAGACGTGGCTTTTCCAAATATATGGGCGTTGATGTGCGTGAATGGAATGGCAAAATCCCAGTGCGCGAGCTATTTAATGATGGGGCTATAACAAAAATTCAGCTAAACACCAAGGAGCTAGTGCCCTTGTCAAAGGATACTGTGGCTGATTCATACGCTTGCAATTCTATTGATTATGAAAGCTATGAAAGGCTATTTCCTGGCTCTACAATCTATAGAAATGAGCTTGGGGGAAATGTTTTTGTTTTTTCTGGAACTCCTGTTGCCGAATTTAACATTGACAAGGCATTCTCCTTTCTCACCTACTCAAGAAAGCAACAGCTTATTCGTATGCTTAAGCTAACAGGGGAGCTTTTGGTTTATTACCCAAATGACGAGGAGATTTACCTAAAGTGTGCCGATATGCCTGATGGCAGAGTCTTTGTATCTGTATTCAATATAGGACTTGATCCAATTGACACGCTTGAGCTATGCTGTGATTTTAAGGCGACCAAATTCTGTCGTCTTATGCCAGACGGGGGCGAGTGCGATGTTGATTTCAAATTTGAAAACGGAAAATACTCACTTGATATTCCTTGTAATATTTTAGACCCTGTTATTCTATTTATAAGTAAATAAATTTGGAGGATTTTATGACCTTTCTTGAAAGAGCAAAAAATTTAGTTTCCAAGATGACAATCGAGGAAAAGATTGCACAAATGAGATATGACGCGCCTGCTATTGAGCGTCTTGGTGTTCCTGCATATAACTGGTGGAACGAGTGCTTACACGGTGTTGCACGACAGGGCTCTGCCACTGTGTTCCCACAGGCTATTGCTATGGCATCAAGCTTTAACACAGAGCTTATGAACAAGGTGGCTACTGCCATTTCCGATGAGGCACGTGCTAAATACAATGAATTTAAAAAATTTGGCTCTACTGAGCAATATCAGGGACTTACATATTGGTCACCTAACATTAATATTTTTAGAGACCCAAGATGGGGTCGTGGTCATGAAACCTATGGCGAGGACCCTCTCCTTACCGGAAAGATGGGTGTTGCATTTATTAAGGGCTTACAGGGTGAGGGAAAATACAGAAAGCTTGATGCCACTATAAAGCATTATGCTGTACACAGTGGCCCTGAATATGAGCGCCACAGCTTTGATGCAATTGTATCTAAAGAGGACCTTTATGAGACCTATTTGAGTGCGTTCAAGTATTGCATTGACAATGCCAAGCCATCTGCCGTTATGGGTGCGTATAATCGCGTAAATGGCGAGGTGTGCTGTGGTAGTAAAACGCTTCTTCAGGATATTCTTTTTGGCGAATTTGGCTTTGATGGCTATGTTGTTTCTGACTGTGGTGCTATACGTGATTTCCACACTGGTCACAAGGTTACCACCTGTGAGGCTGAAAGCGCTGCCCTTGCCCTAAATAATGGATGCCATCTTAATTGTGGCGAGGCATATTTGAGCCTTTACGAGGCTTATGAAATGGATTTAATCACGGAAGAAGCCATTACTGAGGCTGTTGAAAAGCTTTTTGAGGCTAGATTCCGTCTTGGAATGTTTGATGATGATTGTGAATATGATAGCATCCCATTTGAGGTTGTTGAATGTGATGAGCATAGACAGTTAAATTTGAAAATGGCTGAGGAGAGTATCGTTCTTTTGAAAAATAACGGCATTCTGCCTCTTGACAAAAGCAAATACAAAACTATTGCTGTAATAGGTCCAAATAGTGATAGATTTAGTGTTTTGATAGGTAACTATAATGGTAATCCATCTAAATACATAACCCCTCTAAGAGGTATTCAAGAGGAATTTGACGGCAAGGTAATATTCTCAAGTGGCTGTCATCCAAGTAATGTTGACTCCTGTATGTGGGGTGGTCACCCTATACGCGAGGGTATAATTGCAGCATCAAAGGCAGACCTAGTTATTATGTGTATGGGTCTTAATCCTGGCATGGAGGGCGAGGAGGGTGATGCCTACAATGGTGATGTTGCAGGAGATAAAAAGGATATTGAATTGCCAGAGCCACAAAGAATGCTGTTTGATGAGATAATGAAGCTTGGCAAGCCTACTGTTTTTGTAAATATTAGTGGTAGCTGTGTTTCTCTTACCCAGCAGGATGAAAGCTGTGATGCTGTTATTCAATGCTTCTATGGTGGTGCTGAATGTGGACATGCGCTTGCTAATGTATTATTTGGCAAGGCGTCTCCAAGTGGTAGATTACCTGTAACCTTCTATCGCTCTACCGAGGATTTGCCACCATTCAGAGACTACAGCATGGAAAACAGAACCTACAAATTCTTTAAGGGCAAGCCTCTATATCCGTTTGGCTATGGACTTACATATGGTCAGATTGAAGAAAAATGGCTTTCTGAAAATGAGGTTGAAATCTCAAATAAGGGTGGCATGGACACCTCTTATTCCGTTCTCAAATTCAAGACCGAGCCTCACCCAGAGCTTTTAGACTTCAAAAAGGTATTTGTAAGAGTTGGAGAGACTATTAGGGTTGAATTTTAAGGGTGCTTTTGATTTGCTTTAAATAAGAAAGGGCGAGTGCGCACGCATTCGCCTTTTTATTTTTAATTATTATATTGACAAAATGTGTTTGGGTGTGGTAAAATATCTTAAATGCT
>JAGALI010000224.1 GCA_017625275.1 Clostridia bacterium | reverse complement strand
GGATCAACTCCAGCACCGCTCAGAAATACGGCGGTCTGTTCAATCTGCGTTTTGACGATACCAACCCGGTTCGTGAGGACGACGAATATGTAAAATCCATTGAAGAAGACCTGATCTGGCTGGGTGCAAAACCAACCGGCGGTATCTTCTACGGTTCTGACTACTTTGATGCTTGCTACGATTACGCAGTAAAGCTAATTAAAGAAGGAAAGGCTTATGTTTGTGACCTTTCTGCCGAAGAAATGAAGGAGTACAGAGGTACTTTAACTGAACCTGGTAAAAATAGTCCTTACAGAGATAGAAGTGTTGAGGAAAATTTAGATTTGTTCGAAAGAATGAAAAATGGTGAGTTTCCAGATGGCTCTAAAACACTTCGTGCTAAAATTGATATGGCTTCGCCTAATATTAACATGCGCGATCCTGCTATTTATAGAATTTTAAGGGCACATCATCACCGTCAGGGTGATAAATGGTGTATTTATCCATTGTATGACTACGCACATCCTATTCAGGACGCTCTTGAGGGTATAACACACTCTCTTTGCTCCCTTGAATTTGAAAATCATAGACCCCTTTATGAATGGGTTGTTGATAATATTGGCTTTGAAAAGAAGCCAAAGCAAAGAGAATTCGCAAGACTTAATGTAACCTATACTGTAATGAGCAAAAGATATCTTAGATATCTTGTTGAAAATAACATGGTTGATGGCTGGGATGACCCAAGAATGCCAACTCTTTGCGGACTTAGAAGAAGAGGATATACTCCTGCATCAATATTTGATTTTGTTAGAAGAGCTGGCGTTGCAAAGGCTTACAGCATTGTTGATATCGAGCTTTTGGAGCACTGTATAAGAGAAGAGCTTAATATGAGCGCGTCTCGTAGAATTTGCGTAAGTGATCCAATAAAGGTTGTTGTTACTAATTATCCTGAGGATAAGGTTGAATATTTTCCTGTTTCTAACAATCCTAATGACCCTGAGGCTGGCACAAGAGACCTTATGTTCACTCGCGAGGTTTATATTGATAGAAGCGATTTTGAAGAGGTTCCACCTCCTAAATTCTTTAGAATGAAGCCAGACGGCGAGGTTCGCTTGATGGGAGCTTATATTGTTAAGTGTAACGAAATCATAAAGGATGAGGACGGAAAGGTTATAGAAATTCATTGTACTGCTGATCTTGAATCTGGCAACGGTATGCCTGCTGATGGTAGAAAGGTAAAGGGAACTATTCATTGGCTTAGCGCTGATAATGCAGATGAGGTAACTCTTATGCTTTATGATAAGCTGTTTACCATCGAAAATGTTGGAGATATACCTGAGGATAAGACCTATAATGATTATTTGAATCCAAATTCTCTCATGAAAATTGAAGGGGCTCTTGTTGAAAAATGCCTTGCAAACGCTGAAAAGGGCGATAAATTCCAATTTGTTAGAAATGGATATTTCTGCAAGGATTCTAAATATGAGAACACCTACAATAGAATAGTTGGACTTAAGGACAGTTATCCTAAAAAATAATATTAAAACGGGGTTTTTCCCCGTTTTTATTATTGACTAATTATATAAATTATGTTATTCTATATTTAGTATCTAAATATATAAGGAGAAAAAATATGTTAAGACAAGAAAAGGTTGATTTTGCGCGCCGTGCCGCAGCAGACGGAATGGTGCTTTTAAAAAATGAAAATGCAACCCTTCCAATTAGTAAGGATAAAAAAATTGCTTTGTTTGGCGTGGCGTCTTATCAATGCTTTAAGCTAGGCTGGGGCTCAGGAGATATGCTGGCGCAGAGAATAATTCAAACAAATGAGGCGCTTGTTGATGCTGGATATACCATTGAGGAGCAATCTGATGCTATAAATAAGGCGTGGATTGAAGAGCACGCTACAGAATATCAGCGCGTTAATAGAAACTGGGCTGAATGGACATTTAGATTTAATGAAATTGAAATGCCTACGAATATCATAGAAAGCTCAGCCAAAGAGGCTGATGTGGCAATTGTGTCTGTTGGTAGATGTAGTGGCGAGGCTGATGACCTTAAAAATGAAGAGGGATTTTATAAGCTTCATGCAGATGAGACATCTCTTATTAAGCGTGTTAGCGCTTGCTTTGAGCATGTTGTGCTTGTTTTGAATACATGCGGTCCTTTGGACTTGAGATCAGTAGAGAATTGTAAAATAGATAGCATTTTATATGCTTCTATGGGCGGAGAACAGTTTGGTAACGCTGTTGCTGACATTGTTAGTGGTAAGGTGTCTCCAAGTGGAAAGCTAACAACAACATGGGCTAAAAAGTATGAGGATTACCCAACTTGCGAGGGAATTGATACAATCGTAGTTCCTTATAATGAGGGGATTTATGTTGGCTATCGTTATTTTGATACATTTAATGTCGAGCCAATGTATCCATTTGGATATGGTCTTTCATATACAACCTTTGAGATAGAGCCATATGATTTTATTCTTGATGGTCCACTGGTGAATTTTGTTACTAAAGTAACAAATACAGGAAAAATGCCTGGAAAAGAGGTTGTTGAGTGCTATCTTTCATCTCCAGATGGAAAAATGGAAAAGGCATATCAAGACCTTTGCGCTTATTCTAAAACAGATATAATAAATCCAGGTGAAAGCGAAGAGGTTGTTATTTCCTTTGATTTAACGGATATGGCATCTTATGACGAGGAAGCAGCTGCTTATGTACTCGAAAAGGGAGACTATATAGTAAGATGTGGAAACTCATCTAGAAATACCAAGGTTGCTTTTGTAATCAGAGTTTCTAAGGATGTTTTATGTACTCAAGTATCAAACAGATTTAAGCAAGATGATGTCGAGCTAAAGCTTATTAGCAAAAAGGGGATTGCTTCTATTTCATATCCTAATGAAAAGGCAGAAATTGAAAATGCAAAAATTTTAGACCTTGATATAACTTCTATAGAACCTACCGTTTGTGATAAATATGAGGACACACCAGATGAGCTTATAGAGGCTACTTCAAATGATAAGCTTTATACTCTTGAGGATGTTTGGAATGGCAAGGCAAGTGTAGAGGATGTAGTTGCTCAATTTTCTAATGAAGAGCTTGCCATGATCTTGAATGGCGTTATTTACGATAGCGCAGATGCGAACGCAAATGTCGGCAGTATGGCTATAAAGGTTCGTGGCGCCGCTGGCGAGCTTTGGACTAGTGATAAGTACAAAATCCCTACAAACGCTTGTGCAGACGGTCCTGGTGGTATTAGACTATCTATTTTTGGAACACCAGAGGAAAGTGATACTGATGTTTGTCACGAAATGGTGGCGTATCCATCTGGCACTTGCTTTGCAAACACATGGGACTGTTCTATTGCATACAAGTTTGGTGCGTGCATTTGTGATGACCTTGAGGTTTCAAATATTGAAGGCTGGCTCGCTCCTGGTATAAACATTCATAGAAATCCATTGAACGGAAGAAACTTTGAATATATGTCTGAGGACCCATTGATTGCTGGAAACACAGGTGCTTACATAACCTTTGGTGTTCAATATGATGAGGATACAAGGCCTACTGGTAGATATGTAGCGATCAAGCATTTTGCTTGTAATAATATTGAATATGAGCGTGGAATTACTAATAGCGTAGTAAGCGAGCGTGCATTGAGAGAAATTTATTTAAAGGCATTTAAAATTGCTGTTACAACAAGTGGTGCGCTTACTGTTATGACCGCTTATAATAAGATAAACGGACAATTTGCATCTACAAGCTTTGATCTGTTAAATGGTGTTTTGCGTGGCGAATGGGGCTTTGATGGCGTAGTTATGACAGACTGGAACCCATGCTCGAATTCAAAAGAGCATTCATATGCTGGAAATGATTTGATAATGCCTGGATGCCATAAAAAAGACATTCTTGAAGGTCTTGAGGACGGAAGCGTAAGCAAGGCAAGTGTTCAAAAATGTGCAGCTAGAATTTTGACATTGATTTTGAGAAGTAACTATGTTATAAACGATAGATAAGAGCTATGATTGCACACCGAGCTTTATTGGCTCGGTGTGCAATTTATCTAAATTAATAAAAATTTTCAAAAAAATCAAAAAAAGCTATTGACAAATAATAATTGTCATGATATAATAACGAAGCAAAAAGAAGCAGAACACTCCGTTCTCACCCAGCTACAAAAGGTAAGCTGTGGTTAATACAGTTCATTTACATCTGCTAGTAGTAGGTGTGGATTTTGTATAAAGTGCGGAGATTTGTCTACGCACGATTTTTGTTTTTATAGAAGATTGTATTTACTTTTGTAAATGGAGGTGCTTAACATTAGCGCAAAGGAATTGTCTATCAATGAAGAAATCAAACTAAAGGAAATAAGACTTGTTGGCTCTGATGGAGAACAGCTTGGAGTTACATCATCACACGATGCACTCGAGAAGGCATATTCAATGGGACTCGATCTTGTTCTTATTGCCCCAACTGCTACCCCACCTGTTTGTCGTATTATGGATTATGGCAAATATCGCTATGATCGCGACAAGAGAGAGAAGGAAGCAAAGAAAAAGCAACAGACAGTTGACATAAAAGAGGTTCAGCTTTCTTGCAGAATTGATACACACGATTTTAACACAAAAGCGAATAATGCAATCAGATTTTTAAAGGGTGGAGACAAGGTAAGAGTTGTCCTACTATTTAAGGGTCGTGAAATGGCACATACAGATGTTGGTCTTGAGCTTATCAAAAAGTTTATTGAGACTTGCTCAGAATATGGTGCTGCCGATAAGGCGCCTGTTCTTGACGGTAGAAGAATGAATGTTACCATTTCACCAATTAAAAAATAAAATTGTTTATTATGTACATGAAAGGAAATAAATATCATGGGAAAGATCAAAACACATAAGGCTTCTAGCAAAAGATTTTCTTTGACAGGTACTGGCAAAGTAAAAATGTTTCACTCACAACACCGTCATAATCTCGGTCTTAAGACAGCTAAGCGTAAGAGAAAGCTTCGTGGAAACTCTTACTTGAGCGAGAGTATGGCACCAACAATTAAGAAGCTTATCAACAGATAAGTCGAATGAAGCATTAACAAGGAGGATTTTTAAGATGGCTAGAGTTAAAGGCGCAATGATGGCGCGTAAGAGAAGAAATAAAGTATTAAAGATGGCAAAGGGCTACTGGGGCGCTAAGAGCAAGCACTTCATGCTATCGCTGCGACGATAAGTCCGACGGGGTTTGCCG
>JAGALI010000223.1 GCA_017625275.1 Clostridia bacterium | reverse complement strand
GCACCTAGGAAAGGCAACTCTTTTACCCTTTTCAAGCGCAGATATAGCAATAGACATTACATCTATCTCGGATTTTATAGGCGCGTATAAAAGCACAATATCAGCGTGCTTAAAGCTAACCAAGCCCTCAGCATAGCTACAAATTTTTGCACTACGAGAGGCACGCTCATCTAAAGAGAGCGCGTCGCGACGGGCAGAGAACTCTGCACGGATTAAATCCTTAGCTCTTTTTATAGGAGTAATAGCCATAAAAACCTCTTTCTTAGTCAAGCAAAATTGCTTTTTTGATTTTTTGCACCATATTATCGTCAGTAAGTGCACCTAAAATTTCGAATGCAAACTCGTGGGCAGAGCCCATAGCGCGTGCCGTGATAATGCTTCCATCGCGTACACAGCCGGCATCTACAAGAGTAGCACCAATAAGCTCAGCTTCAAAGCCAGGATAGCAGGTGGCTCTCTTTCCCTTTAAAATTCCACGCTTGCCGAGGACAAACGGGGCAGCACAAATTGCGCAAATAAATTTCCCATTTTCGTTAGCAACGGAAATAAAATGGTCGACAACCTCGCTTTTGTCAAGGTTGGTAGAGCCAGGCATACCACCTGGAAGAATAATCATATCAAATTCACTATCAGGGCTGATTTCATCAGCAGTAACATCACAAGCAACAGGTATTTGGTGGGAGCCTGTGGCTGTTTTACCACCAACACCAACGGTTTTAATATCAATGCCTGCGCGTCTCAAAACATCAAGAGTGTATAGGGCCTCAATTTCCTCGAAGCCATCTGCTAAAAACATATAAACCATAATAGTCTCCTAAATTTCAAACAAAATATCGCAAAGCGCACCTTCTGTGCAGATTTTCTCTCCAAAAGGTAGCAAAAGCCCCTTTTTCGAGGTCTTGTATTCTACAAAGCTACCAGAAGCATAGATAATCATATCGTCTTTTAAAAGGGCATAGCCACGCGCACCGTTAAATTCAATGTATTTTATTTCAAAATCAGCAACAGTGTGCTTAAAAAGGTCAAAATCCTTTATAAGCATATCATTTTCAATGTGCAGAAAATAAAGCAAATTAAAATCATCATCGAAATCAATAATCGTGACTTCCTTTGGCAAAATAACACCACAAGCCTCACCTAAAATCGATACACAGCCCTCAATAGCTGTTTTAAAGCCAAGCCTTTCATAAAGAGGGAACAGGTCATGACTTGCAGGAATTGTGAGGGCAAAATCGTAAAATTCGTTTTGATAAAACTCAAATACATACTCACACAATTGCTTAAAAAGCCCACGCCCACGCGCGCTTTCACAAATAAACGCACCATAGATATAAGCACCATTTTTTATGGAATATCCGCTTTTTATGCTCACATCAAGAACGCAAAGTCCCCCTAAGAAGGAATTGTCCTCATAAATTTCAAAAACCTCATTTGCACACAAGATAACAGAGCACACAAATTCCTCATCATCTCCGAAAACACGACAAAAGTCGTTTATATACTCAGATGATGCACCTGTTTTAAATGAAATCAAAGTTCCTTAACCTCGTTATAAATTTCCTCAGCAATATCGTCAATTGTGCGAATAGTGTCACCATTATAGCACTTGATTTGCTTCCAATTAAGCTCCTTGCAGGAGAATAGCGCAGCATCGTAGCACTTTTCCATATATGAGGTATCAAGCTCGTGAATGTCCATCTTTCTGCCAGTTTCAGCACTTCTTGAGCGAACAAGTGAAAGCGAAAGCCTTGGTGGTAGCTCAAGATATATGGTTGCATCAGGCACAGGTAAGCCTATTTTCGCAAATTCGAAATCCCAAAGCCATTTTAAAAAGTCGTTCCAATCCTCGCGTGGAAGCTTTGAAAGCTGATGCACTGCGTTGGCAGAGGTGTATCTGTTAGCAATAACATATGTGTCAGGCTCACAAATATCCTTTATCCAGTCTGTCTTGTAGCTTATGTATCTATCGCACGCAAAAAACATAGATGCGCTAAATGCGTTAGTGTCGGAGGGCTTGCTTCCAAGCTTTCCGTCGAGATACATTCTTACAAAAAGAGAGCTGTCATTTTCGTAAATAGGGAAGGATAGCGTGCGAACACGCTTTCCCTCACTCTTTAATCTTTCAACTAAAATATCAGTTTGAGTGCCCTTTCCAGAGCCATCAAGACCGTCAATAACAATAAATTTACCCATTAATCAATATCCTCGCTGTTTCTCATACGAAGCTCAAGAAAATCCTCCTTGGTAATAAGAACATCTCTTGGCTTGGATCCGTTTTGCTCTCCAATATATCCAAGCTCCTCCATTTGGTCAATAATTCTAGCTGCACGCTGGAATCCAAGGTTTAGCTTTCTTTGGAGAAGGGAGGAGGAAATTCTACCCATATCTGTGGCAATTTCAAGCGCTGCATAGAACTTTTCATCAAGATCGCTACCATCGCCTCCCTCGCCATCAAGTTCAGCCTTTTTCTCGGCCTTTTGAAGCTTAGCAGTATTGGATTCGATTTGATTTATAACATCCTCATCGTAGTTTTCGCTTGAGTTTTCCTTTAGGAAGTTAGTAACCTTTTCGCGCTCCTCGTCAGTCATAAATGCGCCCTGTAGACGGATAGGCTTAAGTGCGCCAACAGGCTTAAGAAGCATATCTCCACGGGCAACAAGCTTCTCGGCACCAACCTCATCGAGAATAGTACGAGAGTCAACCTGTGCAGGAACACGGAAGGCAATTCTAGAAGGAATATTAGCCTTAATAACACCAGTAATAACATCAACAGACGGACGCTGTGTACCAATAATTACATGGATACCGGCAGCACGCGCCTTTTGAGTAAGTCTGATGATATAATCATCAATCTCAGGCACCTGCATCTTAAGGTCATAAAGCTCGTCAATAACTATGACTATTCTAGCAAGCTTTTCGGCATCAACGGCACCACGCTCAACACGCTCGTTATATTCGCCTATATCACGCACGCACGCGCCTTCAAGGGTTTCAAAACGACGCTCCATCTCTGAAACAGCCCATTGAAGCGTACCAATAGATTTTTTAACATCACAAACAACAGGAACAAGAAGGTGAGGAATGCCATTGTAAGGTGCAAACTCAACTCTTTTTGGGTCGATAAGAATAAGTCTTAAATCATCAGGTGATGCCTTATAGAGAAGACTTATAAGCAGAGAGTTAATACAAACGGACTTACCCATACCTGTAGCACCTGCAACCAAAAGGTGAGGTAGCTTTGCAACATCAATATAAACATTTTCACCAGAAATGCTCTTACCAACAGCGCAGGTAACAGCACTCTTGGCCTGCTTGAATTTTGGATCCTCAAGAAGACTACGGAGATAAACCATGCTTGTAATGCTATTAGGCACCTCAATACCAACAGCACTCTTGCCAGGAATAGGGCATTCCATTCTTATGCCCTCTGCAGCAAGGTAAAGGGCAATATCATCAACAAGGTTGGCAATAGAGCGCACCTTGACACCAGCCTCTGGCATAAGCTCATATCTTGTAACCGTAGGACCTCTTGCAATATCAACAATTCTTGTGCTGATATTAAAGCTCTTTAATGTGTCAACGATTATGCGGGCCTTTTCTTGAAGCTCCTCGTTAACAGCGTCCATATCTGCATTATCGTCCTTAACCTCGAAAATATCAATAGGTGGGAAGATGTGCTTCTTTTTCTTCTTAGGAGGCTTAGGAGCATCCTTGATTTTTTCTTCCTTAACAGGCTTTTCCTCGGACTCGCTCTTTTCACGCTTAAATCTGCTGAAAAGACCACGCTTTTCGGGCTCGTCCATTTCGTCAGCCTCGTGAATGAAATCATTATTAGCAGGCTCAGGGGCAGGCTTATATACAGGCTCTGGCTTTATAGGCTCAAATGGCTCATACACAGGCTCTGGCTTTACAGGCTCATATACAGGCTCTGGCTCTGGCATAGGGTCAAATGCTGGCTCGTCATCAAGCTCATCATCCTCATATTCCTGATAGCTTTCCACCTTAGGCTCAGCCACCTTAAATGCAGGTGAATTTAATACGAACTCACCAGTATTAATAGATGGACCTTGCCCTGACTCTGGGGCGGGAGCAACAACAGGCTCAGCTGTAAATCTATATGGTGAAGCACTTCTTTGAAGTGGAGAGGTGCGCACCTCAGGCTGAGGCTCCGAGGAAACGCTTTGTCGTTGAATTGTAAATTCCTCGCTCAAATCATTATTTTCTTGGTCATCATCATATTCATCACGCTCGTTCATAGCGCGCAAGATTCGCTCATCCATAACTGGAGCAACATAGTCGCTCTCGTCATCATCAATAACACGGAATTTTTTGTGCTTTCTGCGAAGGGCAGCGCGTCGTCTGGCCTCTTCCTTTCTTGCACGCTTTTCCTCAAGCTTGTCCTTAAAAATGCGATTGAATATGGAAGTAGGAGTGATATTGAACATTTGTAGAAACATAAACAGTAGAACAACAAGTATTACAAAAATTGTAAAGCCCTTGCCAATTGTGGAGAGAAATAGACCTGCAATTCCACCACCAATAGCTCCACCGCCAATTCCATCAGCACCAAGCTGATAAAGCTCGAAAATAGATGGCTTGTTAACCTCAGCCCCGTCAATAGCCTTGTATACAAAGCCTTGGCTATTAATACAAGCAAGATGCTGAATAATGGAAACGCAAAGAACAATCACAAGAGAACAGCAAACGCGTCTTGTGCAAATTTTTCTGCTTGTATCGTAGTACCACATAAGAGAGTGATAGAGAAGAAATACAAGAATAAAATAAGAGCCAAAGGTAGAGAAAAGTCCGTAAAGAACCCTTGAAAATCCAAGTCCACCAACAAGCGTAAATAAAATTACGACAAAAAGAACAGCCAAAATATATGGCATAAGTCGGCTTATAATAGGCAAAATTTTAGAAGGCTTTTTCGCTTTCTTTTTGCCATTTTGCTTACCTGCAAATGGCTTTTTTAGTCTTTCGTTTTCGTTTGTTTTTTTCATCTCTAATCCTTTCTAAAGCTATATGTCATGCTCAACATGAGCGAAAATGTCAAAAACTCAGGCGCGCGCAACCATATAATAACAGTATTTGCGCGAAAAACTTCCATATAATATATATTAACAGAAATAAAATGAAAAATCAATGAATTTTTGGCAAAAGTAAAAAATTTTTAAAAAAAGATGGTTTAGATATGGATTTAGAGCTTAAAAAATCAGGCAAGGGAAGTGTGCTTCTTTTTTGCCTTTTGTCATTTGTTGCAGGTGGAATAAATGGCTTTCTCGGAACAGGTGGAGGAATAATTTTTGTCTATATGCTTTCATTGCTTACTAAAAATGATAAAAAGGACAATTTTGCCACGACCCTGTGTGCAGTTATACCCATTTCAATAATCAGCCTGTTTGCATATTCTAAGGGTGGAAATATCGACACGGATATGATAAAAACGCTTATCCCATCGGCAATACTAGGTGGAGCACTTGGAGGATTTTTGACGGATAAAATAAAGACAAAATATCTGTCTATTTGCTTTAGTGCACTAGTTATTTATTCAGGTGTATGTATGGTGATGTGATGATGCTTGATATCGTGATTTCATTTCTAATAGCCGTCCTTATGGGAATGGGCATAGGTGGTGGAGGCTTTTTAGTGATTTACCTCACCCTGTGTTTGAATTTCGAGCAAATTATTGCACAGGGAACAAACCTTGTATTTTTTATTGTGTGTGGTGCTTTTGCAGTGCTTATCCATCTTTTTAAAAGAAGGATAAATCCTTGGCAGGTGCTTATTATGTCTGCCTTCGGCTCGGTTGGGGCGTTTGCTCTTTCTCACCTTGCAAATATAGTAGACCCAAAAATCCCAAGAATATGCTTGGGCGCTCTTTTAATCATTAGTGGAGCATTAGGTATAATTAAAGTAGTTATTAATAAAGAAAAATAAAAATATAATTTTTTCAAAAAACTCTTTACAAATCAAAATATATGTGATATAATCATCACCGTGGCACCGAATGCTCGGTTTACGGACTAAGCCAAATGGCGTATCACCAACCGCTTGCTGTGTACTCGGAGTCAAATAAATTAAGAAAGGTGAAACAAAAATGACAAAGCAGGAAATTATCGCAGCATATGCTACTCATGAGGGTGACACTGGCTCACCAGAGGTTCAAATCGCTCTTCTCACAGACCGTATCAACTCACTCAACGAGCATATGAAAAAGAATCCTCATGACCACCACTCACACAGAGGTCTTCTCAAGATGGTAGGTCATAGACGTAACCTTCTCGGCTACCTTGCAAAGGTTGATATTGAACGTTATCGTGCACTTATCGAGAAGCTCGGTCTTAGAAAATAAGAAAAAGCGATTATCGCTCTCTTAGGCTGTGCAGTCGCACAGCCTAAGTTTTTAAAAACCAAATTCGTTAATCTGCGGGTGAGATAGCAGTTAACCAAGTGTCCAAAAATGCTTGGCTGCTAGGTTAAGTGCTATGTCCCCTCGCAAAAAATAAAAACAAAAATGGAGGAAACTCAAAATGGCACAAATGTTCCAAGAAAAAGTATTTGACAACTACAAGACCTATGAGTATGAGCTCGCAGGAAGAAAGCTTGTTGTTGAAAGTGGAAAAATGGCTGGCCTTGCAAATGGTAGCGTGCTTGTTCGCTATGGCGAAACAGTAATCCTTGCTTGTGCAACAGCTT
>JAGALI010000222.1 GCA_017625275.1 Clostridia bacterium | reverse complement strand
TCTTTTCAATTAGAATCATGAAGGAAGCAATAGAGGCATGCAGGGCAAACGATATAAAAAATATTTTTATGACTATGTGGGGAGACGACGGAATGGAGTGCTCACATTTTTCACTGCTCCCTGCTCTATTGTGCATTGCTGAATATGCAAACGGTAATTTTGACGAGGATAAAATAAAGGCGAAATTCAAAAAAATTGTCGGTGTTGAATTTGACTTGTTTATGAAGCTTGATTTGCCTAATTTGCTAGAGGTAAATTCTCCAAAATACTGGGAAAACCCATCAAAGTATATGTTGTATTCTGATTTGTTCTGTGGCTTTCTTGATTATACTGTCACAGAGGGAACGGGCGAGCTTTTTGGAAGATATTCAAGGGAGCTTTTGAATATTTCCAAATCCACACGAGCTTACGGATATATTTTCAAAACCCTTTCAAGCCTGTGTGGTGTTCTTGAAATAAAATATGAGCTTGGCGTAAAAACGCGCAATTTGTATAAGGGTAAGGACAAAAACGGACTTAAAGCGCTTGCAAGCTGTGAATATACAGAGCTTGAAAAAAGAATTGTACATCTGCACAAATGCTTTGAAAGACAATGGTACATTGATAATAAGCCAAGTGGCTTTGAGGTCCACGATTCGCGTCTTGGCGGACTTTTACAAAGAGTAAGATCTTGTAAAAAAAGACTTTTAGATTATGCAAACGAAAGGCTCGAAAAAATCGACGAGCTTGAAACGGATATTTTGCCTCTGGGCTTTACCGATTCGCCTAATGGACAACCGATTAGCTATAACAGCTATGCCAATACATTCAGTTCAAATGTGTTTTAACCTTAAAGGATTACGCTTATAAGAGCTTCGCCCATGGTTTCATATTAAAAAATACTTTCCATAATCACAAATTCCATATTATATAACAGCGCAAAAAAGGGCAGATTTCTCTGCCCTTTAAATTGGAATTTGTTGCTCTGTTTTTATATTTTGATGACCGCGTCAAGGCAGAGCGTAAGGGCGTATTCATATGCATTACCGCCCCAGTTACGCGCATCGTATTTGTCAATATCTGCGAGGCTATCTGCGGTGTAAAGTATCATCCCCCAGGTTGCCCCTCTAAAGTCAGCACAAGCAGCAAGAGCAGAACATTCCATTTCTACAACTGCACAGCCCTCACTCTTGCGGTAAGCCACCTTCTCTTTGGTTTCACGAAAAAATCCATCTGTTGACCAAGTGATGACCTCTTGATATTTCATGCCGTGTTCAAGAATGGTCTCTTTAATCGCTTTTCTTGCCTTTTCGCTGATTTCCATAAATCGCGAGGGTGGTGCATAGTGATATGATGTTCCTTCATCGCGCAGAGCCTTGCAGGGAACAAGGAATGTACTTTCCGGAAATTTTTCAAGAGCACCGCAGCTGCCTGCCGATATAATTTCACTCACCCCGTAACCAATCAACCAATCCAGTATCTGTGTCGCAGGTGCAGAGCCAACGGGTGCTTGGCAAAGCACAATCTCCTCACCCTTGTATTTTGTAATATAAATGGGATAATGCTTGGTTGCGCTCTCAAAAGCTGCTACCTGCTTGGTATCAGTGTTATTGGCGTATTCATCAATGTAAGCGCCAAGAAAAGCGAACACACATTTCTTAGGTAAGTTTAAGCCAAGATTATCGTGAGTAGGATTGAGAACTGCAACCTGTTCCGTGTCAAACTCTAAAATTGGTATTTCATTTTTAACAATAGCCATATTATTTCTCCGTCAGCTTTCGTTTTATCAATTAGATTATATCACAACCGGTAATATAGTTCAACCAAAACCTTTTTATAATCAATAATTCCAAAACTTTTCCATATTCTTATGGAAAAAGTGCGACAAAAAGGGAACAAGCCGTGGCTCATTCCCTTATGTGTTTTATACCAATTTAGCTTGCGTAAAACGCAAATTTCACTCGTGCAACGCAGGAATTTAGCTTCCCTTCCTTCCCTGCCTCCTTTGTAAAGACACCCGCAGGGCGTGCGTTAGAAGAGGTGGCGCGACTTGTCGTGACGGAGGGATTGTTCGCCTCGTCGCTACCAATCTTAGCATGTCGTGGAAAGTCTCGTGGTAGCCCCATGTATTGCACTGCTTGGCTTTGTTTGGCTTTTTACTGTAGTATATTTTCAACTCTGCAACTGCAAAAGATTAAAATTTCCATTAATTATTCCATGTTTATAACTCAAATCTGCGCTCTCCCATAACGAACTCTATTTTTATGTCTTTTGCATATTTGTCGTTACGGTAATGCTTGAATTCTTTTAGAATGTCCACCATTGTTTTTGCTTCGTCGCCGAACTTTTGTTCTATCACATTAAGCCCTATAATTTCAATATGCACAGGTCTGCCCACCATATCGGTTAGGCAGTCCCAAAATGCATCCCAGTTGCATCCATAATAATCAGGCCAGTCAAGAGCCTCTTGTATCACCTTATGCATTTCTATATAATGCTCAACTTTGGTAAAATCTATTGTGTATTTTTCTTTGTGCTTATACCTTTTTTCTCCATCAATCTTCGCTTTTTCAATTAGATTATAGCACAAACGCGAATATAGTTCAAGCAAAAACGGTGTTAAGGTTGGGTTAACCAAAGGAACGACACTTACAACTAAGA
>JAGALI010000221.1 GCA_017625275.1 Clostridia bacterium | reverse complement strand
GCAGTTCTTGAATTTATTGCCTAATACCTATAACATCCTCAATCTCAGCACGCACCCTGTCGACATCAGCAGATGGTAAATCAATCTTGTTTATAACAGGAACAATTTCAAGGTCAGCGTCGACTGCCAAATAAGCGTTAGCAAGCGTTTGCGCCTCAATGCCCTGTGTAGAGTCAACAACCAAAAGCGCACCCTCACACGCATTGAGGGAGCGAGACACCTCGTAGTTAAAGTCAACATGGCCAGGGGTGTCAATAAGATTGAGCACATAATCCTGTCCGTCACTATGAGTATATTCAATTCGAACAGCACGAGCCTTTATGGTGATTCCACGCTCACGCTCAAGATCCATATTATCGAGAAGCTGCTCCTCCATCTCGCGCTTGGAAACGGCATTACAGTATTCCAAAATTCTATCGGCGAGGGTAGATTTACCATGGTCGATATGAGCAATTATGGAGAAGTTTCTTATGTTTCTTTGTTTATCGTTCATTTACTTTCCTCTGTATAAAAGCGCTTGATGGACAAGCGCTTATTCTTAAAATCTTTTTTTCAAAAAGGCACGAATTTTTGAGCCTTTTTTAAAAAGTATCATACCCATTCCGTAAACCACATGGTTGTGAAGGAATCTAGTTTTAAATGAGATTTGTGCCCTTGGAATGGCGATTTTTGCTTCCTTTGCCCATGCGATAATCTTGCCTTGATATGCACACATGTGCTCAATGGAGCGGGCAACATACTCATCAGCCTTGTCGTATGACGCATCAGTTGGCTTGTCGCTTTCTCTGTAAAGCTGACGAAGCGCCTTGTCAATATCAGCAAGGTTTTCAGCAAGAATGCGATTCTTTGTATATGCGCTACCATCCTTGAAGGTAGACATACGAAGCTTGTCAACGCCATATCTCTCCTTGATGTATGGGATTACACCAAGATATTTCTTTGATTTCGCGTGAGAGTAGTGGGAGCGAGCCATAAGCTCATTCCATCTATCAAGATAAAGCGTAATTTTCTCCTTGTGAGCATTATCGCCAATATTTTCGCGCATTGCACATAAGGTATCAGTCATCGAGGTGACCTGAGTTATCAGCTTTTCCTCGCTTGAAACATTTACACTTTGGCGTGGATGTATTCTGTAGAAATAATAGCCTGTGTGAATGTTAATTGCTTTTTTTGCATGCTTAAAGGCAAAGAAGTTGAAAAGAACATCCTCAGAGTAGAACACAGGACCCATAGAAAGCTCAAGCCTTTCAATTTCCTTGTGCGCCTTCAAAAGAACCTCGCGTTTGAAAATTTTATTCCAAAGCACAAAATATGAATGCTCCCTGCCACACTGTGATGCAAAAAGCTCAAGCACATCATCACCCTCGGCACAGATGTTGTTTTTAATAGTTGTATCTCTTACGCAGATGTATTTTGCGCGCTCGGACTGGAATGCCCAGTCGTTTATAACAATGTCCGCCCCCTCGCGCTCGGCAGCGAGAAGCATAGGCGCATGATAGTTAAAGGATGAGGTGTCGTCGCTATCATAGAAGGTGACATAATCGCCCTCAGCAAGTCTTAAAGCATACATTCTTGATGCAAGAATACCACGATTTTCAGTCTTGACATAGCGAAGCTGATATTTGTCGACAAAATCAGAGTAGTCAACCTCACTACCATCATCTACAACTAAAATCTCATAATCAGAGAACGGAAGCGTAGAGCTTCTAATAGCTTCAAGACATTCTCTAAAGTATGGTCTGCTTGTGTTATAAATACAAACAATAACGCTTAATTTCATACGCAACCTCCTCTTGGATTTTAGGCATAAGCCTATTAATATATAATATCATAACACAATAAAATGCGCTTGTCAATAAAAAATGCGTGTTGCTTTATGAAAATTTTTGACAAAAAACGACAAGGGATATTTAGTGTGCTTAGAGGCGCTTAAAAAGAATCAAAAGCAAACAAAAGGACCGACGCTAGGCATCGGTCCGATTTTATTAGAAGGTGTATTTTTTTGAATACTCTTGGTATGCGTTTAAGAAATCCCTGTTGTTTTGTGTTTTAATAGCGTTAAGATATTCGTGAGTCTCAAAGCTACTATGAGCAGTTTCGATAATTGCAACTGCAATATTAGAGCAGTGGTCAGAAACACGAGAGTAGTTGTTGAGAATATCCGAGAGGATAAATCCAAGCTCGATTGTGCAGTTTCCAGCCTGAAGTCTTGAAATGTGGTTGGATTTTGTCTTTGCAATAAGCACATCGACAACCTGCTCAAGAGGCTCAACCTTCTTTGCAAGAGAGATGTCATTTGTTACAAATGCATCAGCAGTAAGTGTTAAAATCTCACGAAGGGCAAGAGTGATAACTGAAATTTCAGCAGTTGCTTCCTTAGAGAAGCTGAATTTCTTTTCGTGCATCTCATCAGCAGCCTTCATAATATTAATTGCGTGGTCGCTTAGACGCTCAAAATCACCAATGGTGTGTAGAAGCTTAGATACCTTCTTGGAGTCAGCATCGGACAAAGCACGCGCCGAAACCTTAACGAGATATGTTCCGATATTATCCTCGTATTTATCAATAAGCTCCTCGTTATCAAGAATGATTTGTGAGGTTTTTGATTCATAAGAATCAACGTTGTCAAGAGATAAAAGTACAGTTTCCTTTGCACAGCCACACATTTCAATAGCTAGGTTGTAGCACTCTGAAATCGCAACAGCAGGGGATTGCTGAATAAGAATTGGGTCGAGGTAAGCAACCTGCTTTCCGGAGTCCTTTTCCTTAACCATCTTATATGAAAGCTTCATAATAAGACCTGTGAAAGGATAGAGAAGCGCGGTTGAGGTGATGTTGAATAGTGTATGAAAGGTCGCAATTCCCCAAACGCTAGGAATGTTTTGTAGGAAATCAGGACCAATAGCCTCAATCACAGCAAATGGTACCATGCAAAGAGTAGCTGCAATTACCTTTATAGTAAGGTGAGTAACGGCAACACGACGCGCATCGTTATTTGCGCCAAGGCTCGAAATAACTGCAGTAACGCATGTGCCTATGTTAATACCAAGGATAAGAGGAATAACTATTTGATAGCCCATGCCCTTTGTTACGCCATTTTCAACAATTGTAGTAGCGGCAACAAGAACCTGTAAAACACCAGTTGCAGCAGAAGAGGATTGAATAACAGCAGTAAATATTGTACCAACAATGAATGCAAGCCAAATGCCTACATAAGGTGTTTTAAAGAAGTCAACCGCCTTGAAAAATGCATCGCCATACTTTAGCACACCGTTTGCATCAGTTTCGCTCAAGAACGACACAGAGTCGGACATAAGCTCCATACCCTGCATAAGAACAGCAAAGCCAAGACATACCTTACCAATATCCTTGTTCTTTCTGTTTTTTGTGCCAAAAAACATTATAAGAATAATGCCTACAACGGCAATGATAGGTGTAAAGAATGATGGCTTTAAAAAGTTAACCCAGGTTAAGCTGTTTCCAGAGCCATTTAAAGAGCTAAGACCGGTAATCCAAGGTGTGATTGTAGTACCAATGTTAGAGCCCATAAGCATACCTATCGTTTGTGGAAGAGTCATAATGCCCGAGCCAACAAGACCGACAAGCATAACGGTTGTAGCCGATGAGGATTGAATAACGGCGGTAACACCAGCACCAAGGGCGATTCCCTTTACCTTGCTAGATGATGCGCTTTTGAGAATGCTCTCAAGCTTACCACCAGCCATTCTTTCGAGACCGTCAGTCATAAGATTCATTCCATAAAGGAAGAAAGCAAGACCACCAAAAAGAACGACAATAATTGTTAAAATTTCGTATACGCTCATAAAAGCATCCTTTTGTTTCTTTAGAATTAGCAACAATTTGGGAAAAATGCCAAATTTCGCTATTTTAATTTTACCCTAAAAAATCACGATTTTCAAGTCCCTTTGCGAAATTTTGTGAATATTGCTGAAAAAACAACAAAAAAAGATTGCGCATAAGTGCTTTTTGTCAAAATGTTACTTGACTTTTAGGCTAATATATATTATACTAAAGTAAATATATATCTTTTCAAAAAGGTAGGTATAAATGTATGAAATCTAGAGCATGGAAATACATATTAGTGGTGCTTGCAATATTCTTGCTTGCTACCTCGCTTGTGGCTTGTAACAAGAAGGAGATTGATACAACTGTAAGACAGCTGGAGCTTAATTATGATATGGCTTATTGTGGCATATCCTTGAAGGATTTAAGCCCACTTTTTGACGAGCAGGATTTTGACCCTCTTGCAACAGGCTTTGATTTCCCAAAAAGCTATCTTTTGCCCGTCGATTACAATAACGATGGCGATATTGATGATGAGGATTATGCGTCTAAGTTTGAGGTTACTATAGACTTTCAGGTTAAAAAGCATATAGACCATATATACCTTTTCTATAAGGAAGAGGGACATCCTATAACAATCCAAACAGGAACAGCCTTCAAGTATGAAAATACAATCGAATACGTTTCACAAGGGGCTGGCTGGAATAGGGTAGATATAGGTAAGGATACCCAATATATCAACTTTATATTTTCCAACTCACCAGCAGACCCACCATATGAAATTTTAGCCTATGGCTATGACCTTGGCGAGGAAATACCTACTCTTGAGAAGGTAAACCACAATAGAACGCTTGGCTACTTGGTTGGCATTAATGGACAGAGTAAGGTTGGTGGAAATAGCTCAAGCGACCTTGCGTGCGCAGGCTATTTTAGAGATTACACAGGCTGGCGCGCGGGCTATCATGTAGATAACTATCCTGCTGTTGGAAGCGATTTTTCTAGCACAACATATGTTTCAAGAATGGATGTAATTTATAAAATCCTCAAGGACAGTAATACTGAGAGCGTGCCTTGCTTTGAATTCTATCATGACCGTTCACCAGCACAGCTAGAGGGCTCTGATAAGATGGATCCTGCATCATATGTGATGTATGCAGAGTTCTTGTATCAATACACCTTAAGATATGGCAACAATCCTAATAACACAGTCGATCTTGTAAAGACAGTTCGTGGTGCTAAGCAAATAAACAAAAATCTTATAAAATGGATAGAGCTTGGTAATGAGCCTAATGGAGAGGACTCCAAGGGCTACACACCATATCAGCTTGCAGCACTAACCTCGGCAAGCTACGATGGACACTGTGGCACTATGACATCACCAACAGGCTCTGGAGTTGGTATCAAAAACGCAGACCCTAATATCAAGGTTGCAATTTCTGGACTCGCAGGAATACAAACAAGATATATCAAAACAATGTGCTTCTGGCTCAAAAACAATCGTCCAGATGGCACAATCGGCATGGATGCCTTTAATGTTCACACATACTGTAGAAAAATAATAACCTATAATGGCTATAGCATAGAGGTTGGCGTGTCTCCTGAGGCTGCTGACCTTGCAGGACAGCTAAGTGACCTTATTGAGTTCAGAGATACATATTACCCTGAAAAGGAGATTTGGCTAACAGAATTTGGCTGGGATACTAACCAAAGCTACCTCACAGAGGGCTCTGCTCACGCATATGGTCCTTACACAGGCAGACAGGTACAGGCTATGTGGCTTGTTCGCTCTTATTTAATTCTATCCTCAATCGGAGTTGACCGCGCAGCAATGTATATGGCGCTTGACTGTGGTGACGAGGAGAAATCCGTAGGAAAATATGGTACAAGTGGTGTTCTAACCTACAATAAGGAAAAGAAGGATTCTTATTTCTACATCTATACCTTGAAGAATACAATGAACGATATGTATTTCGTTGAAAGGATTGATTCGGGTAATGAGGATGTATGGATTTATAAATACGAAAATGGCAACGGCAAGACATGCTACGCTTTATGGTGCCCAACCTCGGATAATGTGCGCGTGGACGGCTATCAATTAAATGTTGGTGGCGCATCTAGCGTGACACTTACCGAAATGGCGTATGGAGAGCGCTCAGGCATTTCAACATCACTCACCCCAAATGGTGGTGCTGTAAGCGTAAATGTTAGCGAATGTCCAATTCTCGTATTTGCGGAATAAGAATAAAACACTCATTGCGAAATTTTAAGGAGAGCTTTTAAAATGAACACAAAACCCCAAAAAATCCGTGTTACCCCAGAGATGATTATCAATGATATGGGTATAGAAAGGGTTCCAAATTTCTTTTGTGAATTTGATAACGACGGAGACCCACTATATGGCGTAGAGGGACAAAGGCCACAGGTGCATCCAAGGCATGACCACTGGTGGGTAGGCAAAACTGATTTAGCATTTACTGTTGATTTGGGCGCTATTTACCAAATCACCAATATGTATATTTACAACGACTACGACGAATATAAGCCAGAGCAGGATAAGGCTGACTATGGCGTTCGTAAGGTTAAGGTTAAGATGGGTACTCCATTTAGCTGGGAATATGATGAGGAGCTTGCCCCAAAGGAAAGAGAATGGACCGGCTTTGAAACAAGCCACGAGACCCAATACATTAATTTCTCCTTTAACAATAACCAAGCGCCAAGCGAAATTCTTATTTACGGCTATGAGGTTGCACCTAGTCCAGAGGTAATTCCAGAGAAAAAGGAGCATAAGTTCAAGGACCTTAGCGAGTTCGTTGGAATGAATGCGTTTGTAAACGACGGAAACGATATCCTTCGTGCTGTATCTTATATTCGTGAATATCACCCTTGGATTTGGTCCTGTACTCCAGACCTTGAAAAAACAACAATTTCCTTTAGCCCAAGCTTTGCAGGCCCATGGGATTTTGATGATTTCTATCGCAAGACGCACGAGTTTGGAATAGATGTTTGTCCTGTGCTCTCAACTCATCAAAAAAGATGTCCAAAGGACGGCACCTGTGACTCCACAGACCCTAAAAACTATATGAGCTATGCAACAATGCTTTTCCAATTTGTTGCAAGATACGGAAGCAACAAAAGCATTGACCCAAGCCTAATTCAGGTTGGAGAGGGACAAGAGCCTAAGATTGGTCTTGGCTATTTAAAGAGCGTCGAGCCACTTAATGAGCCTGATGGAACATGGCTTGGCAGAGACCCTTACTTCTCACCATTTGAGCTTGCAGCATTTCTTAGCATGTGCTACGACGGACACGAGGGCATGTACAAGAATGTCGGTGTAAAGCAGGCTGACCCTAACTTCAAAATGTCAATGTCTGGTGGAGCAGGGCTAAACTCTAACTACATTAGAGCAATGGCGTTTTGGTGCAAGTACAATCGTAAGGACAAAAGACTACCATTTGATGCGATAAATGCGCATTGCTACTGTGGTAAAAAGCTTGATGAGGACGGAATAGCAAAGCTTGTTGATATTAACATAGAGGACCGTGGCGACCAAGGCGCGTCCGTTTGGATGGGAGTTAGCCCAGAGGAGGGAGATATCATTGGTAGATTTGATAGCATTCGCGACTTCCGTGACAGATATTATCCAGATATGGAAATTTGGCTAACAGAATTTGGCTGGGATACTAACCAAAGCTGGAAGACAACCAACTCCTCACACGCATATGCAGACTTTACAGGTAGACAGGTTCAGGGTATTTGGCTTGTTCGTGAATACCTTCTCCTTTCCTCTATAGGAGTTGAAAAGGCAGCTATGTATATGTCTCGTGACTGTGGCCCTGAGGAAACTGCCGTTGGAAAATACGGCTCCTGTGGACTTATAAGATTCCCAATCGAAATTGACGCAACCAATGTAATTCAAGGAAACAAAAAGGATTCCTTCTATTATGTATATACTCTTAAGGAAACTCTTAAGGATACACGCTTTGACTGTGAGCTTCCTGCACCTGAGAATGTTAAAATATTCAAGTATGTAACAGCCGAGGGTAAGGCAAAATACGCAGTATGGTGCATAACCTCTGTTGGTATGAAGGCTGATGTAGAGCTTGAGGTTGGAGAGGGTGAATTTACCCTTGTAGAGCTTGCAAACGAGAAATATAATGGTAAGCGTAGCGATATAGAGGTAAAGGACGGCAAGGTAATTGTTCCTGCTAGTGAAAGTCCTGTATTTATCGTTCAAAAATAAAAGACATAATCATTAAATAAAAAAGCGCATATGTGTTTGCATATGCGCTTTTTATATATTAATGAAGAAAAGCAAATCCCCCACGCCGAAGCGTGAGGGATTATATTTTAGCTTAATTCCAAATTTGGATTAGTCAACAATAATCATTGTTGGGGACTCGGAAACATTAACCTTAATCTTACCGCCGTTAACGGTGAGGTTGGTTGATACACCATCGGTATCATTGTCAACTAAGGTTACAGCCTTAGCGCTTGAACCGCTAACTGCGATTTCAAAGTTGTCAACAGTAGTTCCGTCCATGGTTGGGCACCATACAGCGTAAGCTGTCTTGCCCTCAGCGTTCTTGAACTCATAGAGCCATACATCATCATTGCCAGTTGCAATTTCTTTTGAGAATGTGTAGCCACCAAGAGTGTTTTTGAGCGTGTAGAGGTAATAGTAAGCATCCTTAGCTATTGGATTACCCTTAGCGTCTAGTCCGAAGATACCACAGGTACCATACTTACCAGATGTTGTTCTTTCGTCAGATGTAGTATCCTCACACATGTACATTGTAGCCTTGTCGATACCACAGCTTGCGAAGAGAATATATGCACGAACTAGCCAATCGCCTTGGATTTGGTGAACTCTTGCGAACTTATCGTCCTCGTCAATGTCGCCGTCCTTGTCAAGGTCAGTAACATTATATGCGTGACATGCGGTCATAGTCTCGTAGCTTTGGTTAGTATCCCAACCGAACTCAGTAATCCAAACCTCTTTGTCTGGATAGTACTTATTTCTAAATTCGATTATAGGAGCCATCTCGTCAACAATGCCGAAGAATTCTGGGCAAACACCCATATAAATCTCAGTACCGTTCATGTAGTATGGACGACCGAAGTAGGAGTGGAAGTTGAATGCGTCCATAGCGATGTCGCCATCAGTACGGTTAGCCTTCATCCAGTAAACCATTGAAACAATATATTTTCCTTGAATACCTGCAAGACCTGAGATTGCAACCTTCATGTTAGGGTCGGCATTCTTAGAGCCGAAGTGGTAGCCCTTATTTTCAACTTGTGAAGATGTAAGGGTCTTTTGGTGACCATCGTATGAAGCAGACTGAAGAGCAGCGAGCTGATAAGGAACATAACCAAGTGCGTCCTCACCATTTGGCTCATTACCAAACTCAAGCCATTGGATATATCCAAGACCAGTCTCAGTAACAGCACCAAGAGTGCTCTTTTGTAGAGTCTTTAGAAGGTCAGCTGACTTGTTGCTTCCGTAGCGAGCAGCGAACCAGAACATGTTATCAGCATATAGGAAGTAAACTCTTGGGTCAAACTTTTCGAAATATGTAGCGTTTTGGAACTTGTTTCCAGGGTTCTTTGTATCAGGAATAGGAAGTCCGTCCTCGTTAACGCTTCTTGCAACATTCAAGGAGGTCCATTGAACGCAAGGGATAACAGTAAGTGTTCGAGAGTAATCCTTGTATTTAGAGTCAAAGTTACCAGTACCATTGGCACCAACATAGTTATTAGCCTTACCTGGGTAAGATGTAGCGGTATATGACCAGCCCATGTTGTGGTATTCACGAAGAACACTTACACAAGCAAGCTGCTCAGTTGTGGTGTTACCACCACCGTTAGCGGTAAATCCACACATACCCAAAACCTCACCAACTGTTGGGAGCTTGTGAAGTGTTGTAGCAATCTTATCGCCCTCGCCCTTTTGGTATCCGTAAACGAAGAACTCGTTAGGAGCGTAGCCGTCCTTAAATACGAACTGAATGTATCTTACAGTAGCACCGATCTCAACATCGTTCCACTTACCATCAAGAATGTCGTCCTTTGTAAGAGTAGTAGCGCCATCCCATTTGTCATCTGTAGCCATAAAGTCAACAGGCTTAGTGGACCATCTAACAGTAAGCTTAATGTTGTCAACAGCTGTGCCCTTGTTGAGTAACTGCTCAAATATATAGAAGGCAGAAACCTTTGAAACATAGTGAGGATACTCAAGGTCGATAATTGGGGAAATGTTCATTCCCTGCTTGCCCTCTTCAACATCGTTTTTGTTTGTCATGAGCTCGCCAAGATTTGTCTTAGGGAAGATAAATGCATTAGCAAGTGTTTGCTCATCAAACAACGCGCTAAGGTCCTTGTTTGTTTCGCCGTGGTAAACAGCAGTAATCTTTTTCGCGTAGTCAATCTTAACCTGCTCGTTAGCACCACCAACGCGAACTGCATCCATGCCCTCTGTACTCTTAACAGCAACATAGCATGCCTTAGATGAGGAAGGAGCGATACCCTTTACCTTGAGGGTCTTTTCAGCATCACCTGAAAGCTCGTAATCAGCTGTGGTAGCCTTGTCGAAGTTAGCCTCGGTGATTTCCTTGTCGCTATATCTAATGTCGAAATTGATATCTGTATCTGCTGAGTACAAGTTGAACTTGAGAGTAGCAGAATCAGAGGTAAAATCAACAACGCGAAGATAGCGAGGAATAGCAGCACCTACTGTGAGGCCTGGTGTTTCGCCCGGAGTTTCACCACTTGAGGATTCGCTTTCATCGGGATCTTTCTTACAAGAAACAATGCAAACAGCGCAAGCTACTGCAAGGATTATTGCAAGAAGAGAAAGTAAAATTTTCTTTTTCATTGTTTTCCTCCATTTTGGATTTTTAAGCCGTGAATTGCTTTTTATACATTATATATATTACACCATACGCGCGAATTTGTCAAGGAGTTTTAAACAAATTTTACTTTTAATAAACTTATTTTTTACTTTGTTTTGTGCATTGTGCACATATTAGTATAGCGCATTTTGGCTAAATTGCCAAATCAAGGAGTCTGTTCCTCGGAGTCTGGTGGATTTGTAGGCTGTTGCTCGGGTGGAGCGCTCTGCTCGTTTTCTGGCTGTGCTGGTGTCTCATTTTCCTGTGGCTCCTCTGGCGGAGCTACGGGTGGGAGAGGTGGAGAATAGAGAGAGTCAAAGCACTCGATTTGAAATCTTGTGTCGTATCTGACGCCTAAAATATGGATTACTCTTAAATTTGCATAGTTGTAGCTTGAAAGAGGCCTGTCAAGAGCATCGTTTGAATTGGCACAAATATAAATTTCTCCGTCTCGAATCTCACTGATTATAATTGTGTGGTAAAATATTCCCTCATCATTTTGTAGCTGAATAACGTCGCCAATTTGCGCCTGCTCAAGCGTAGATGGCGCGCCAAATGGCCCCACCCCTGTGTTTTGTGTAAAGAAATTATAAAAAAATTCAACACCAGTCCAAGATGCACTACGCCTGTTTGTCGATAAATAAAACCAGCCATAAATCGGCGTGTAATTCATAACACAGCTTCCTGCAAGAACGCATTGTGATACAAAATTTGTGCAATTTCCACCAATTCCAGCAAATGAGAAGAAAAGAGGATTGCGCACAAGTGCGTATTTTCTTGCATATAAAACAGCTCTTTCTCGAATGTATTCCTTTTCAAGTATCATAAAATCGCCCCCTTAAGAGTATTTTATGATATGTTAATTATTTGGTGAGAGGTATATATGAATTTTATTACGACACTTGAGGCAAGCGAGCTAATAGCGCTTTTTCTTGCGCTCGGAGTGGTGCTTATAAACGGCTTTACAGATGCACCAAACGCAATAGCAACAACTGTTGCGACGCGTGCGCTTTCGATGAATAGGGCATGCCTTTTGTGTGCCTTTTTCAATCTTCTTGGGCTGATTGCAATGTCGGCACTCAATATGTCGGTCGCTGACAATGTAATCGCACAGGCAGACTTTGGAGAAAAAGAGGGGGTAGCCCTCATTTGTGTATTTTCTACAGTCATAATTTTTTCTCTAATAAGCTGGCTTTTTTCAATGCCATCAAGTGAGAGTCACGCGCTTTTAGCGTCACTTGCAGGCGCGTCACTTGCCCTGGCAGGAAGGGTGAATGTCTATCCCTTCATTAAAATAATTGTATTTATGCTTCTTTCGTGTGTGGTATCGCTATTGCTTTCGATTCTTTGCGCAATGGCACTTAAAAACGCTATTTTGCCTTATCATAAGCTTCAAATTATATCCTGCGCCACAAGCTCCTTTATGCATGGGGCACAGGACGGACAGAAGCTTGTGGCGCTTTTGCTGGTTTTAATCTCGAGACATGGAAATGACAGACACATGTCGGCGATTTTAATGGTAGCAATTGTGCTTTTTCTGGGCACCCTGCTGGGAGGTGGAAGGATAGTAAAAACTCTCGGCTCTGGAATAGCAAGGCTCAATGCAAAAAGCGCCTTTGTTGCTGACGCTAGCGCTAGCGCCTGTCTGCTTTTATGCTCGCTTTTTGGCGCGCCAGTTAGTACCAGCAATGTAAAGGCATGTACAATTGCAGGCTCGGCTATATGCGAGGGCGAGAGCGTTAATTATAAAAGCCTTGGAAAATTAGCATTAGTCGCAGTTATAACCCTGCCAGTCTGCATGCTGATTTCGTATCTTTTAGTTTTATTTTTTAATAAACTAACAGTTGGGTAAAATTCAACTAAAAATATGTTGACATATAAGTCTTGAATATGGTTTAATAAAAACACGGAGACTATAAAGAAAAAGTCAGCTAACCACTCAATTGAAATATATAAAATCCTAGTCTACCTGTGAGGGCTAGGACGCTTTATGCTCTCCGCAAATTAACCGACTTTTTGAAATAAAGGAGAAAGGAGAAAAATGAAAAAGGATAAAAAGAAAAAAGACAATAAGAGAAGGCTGTCCTTTAAGATGGTTGTAAAGGACTGCGCATATGCGCTTAAAATGATAGTGACTACATCACCATTTGCGTTTTTGCTCCGTTTTTTTCTTGAGCTTTTTAATACGCTTGCCTCATTTATCGTAGGAACATATGTGGTAAGATACATAATAAACTCGTTTGAAACAGGCTTCGATTTTAAAACCGTGGCGCTCAGCGCTGCTGTTATGATTGCTGTGCCTCTTGGACTTCAGCTTGTTATAAATCCACTTATTACTATAGTTGAGGATATAGCATTTATAAAGGTAGAAAGAAAGGTTCTTGGTAGACTTTATGATAAGTGCACGGAGGTTGAGCTTGCGTGCTTTGAAAATCCAGAGTTTTATGACAAATATGTAAAGGCGACTGGTGAAATTACATGGAGAATGTGGAATCTTACATGGGCTGTAACCAATCTTTTTGGTGCAATTGTAGGAATGCTTCTTTATGGCTCACTTTTGTTTACAATGGACCCTGCGTTTATTATTTTCGCAATTCTACCATTGCTTGGCACCTTTATAAAGCGCAAGGCAAATGTTCTTTGGCATAAGCATACCACAGAGGATAAGGAGCACCACCGCCGTGCCCAATATGCACAAAGGGTGTTTTATTCTGGAGATTATGCAAAGGAAATACGCCTTAGCAATGCAAGAGAGCTTTTGCTTGAAAGATATGAAAAGGCATCAGACGGCAGAGTAGAGGTCGTAAAAAAGTATGGCGTCAAGGAAGCTTTTTTGGAGGTAGCACATACAAGCCTACAAACCATTATCACAAATCCGCTTGCGATAGCCTATGCCGTTTATCGCACCATCGTTTCGGGCACACTTGGAATGGGTGACTGTGCAGTAGTAATAAACTCTGTATCCAGCCTTACAGGCACATTTACTCAAATAACCGACCGATATTTCAGAGCGCATGAGCATGCACTTTTCTTTGAGGATTTTCGTAGCTTTATGGACTATGAGCCTAAGATGAAGGACAAGGAGCACGCGTCCTCTCCAAGCAGAGGAGAAATTAGACTTGAAAATGTTTCCTTTAAATATGATGGAAGCGAAAATTATGTTCTTAAGAATGTGTCAATGAAAATTGGCAAAAACGAAAAGATCGCCCTTGTTGGACATAACGGAGCAGGAAAAAGCACACTTGTAAAGCTTCTTTTAAGGCTTTATGACCCTTCCGAGGGGCAGATTACTCTTGACGGCACACCTCTTTACGAGCTTAAGCTTGAGGAATATCGTGATATGTTCAGCGTTGTATTTCAGGATTTTAAGATTATCTCCCTGTCTGTGGCTGAAAATGTGCTTATGAGGCCAAGACAAGAGGGTGACGAGAAAAGGGTAATTGAGGCGCTTAAAGGCAGTGGCGCTTATGAACGCATAATGGAGCTTCCGAACGGAATAGAAACCATGCTTACAAAGGAATTTGATGAGGATGGCGCTGTCTTATCAGTAGGACAGGCTCAAAAGGTTGCAATTGCACATGCGTTTGTGAAGGATGCGCCATTTATAATTCTTGACGAGCCATCTAGTGCCCTTGACCCTATAGCTGAAAATGAAATGTACAATAATATGATGAAGGCTGGCGAGGGTAAGGCAATGATATTTATCTCTCACCGCTTATCAAGTGCTGTTTCGGCTGACAGAGTGTACATGCTTGAAAATGGAGAGGTAATAGAAAGTGGCACTCACGCCGAGCTTATGGCGATGAATGGCAAATATGCCGATATGTTTAAAAAGCAAGCCCAAAACTATGTCGATATCGACAGAGAGGAGGGTGAAAATGAGCAATAAAAGAGAAAAGGTGACTCTATCTCAGTCACTAAAAAACAATAAATTTATCTTTAAAACCGCATTTAAAAACGCGCCAGGTCTTTGCATAATGAGACTTATAATGGGCGTTGTAACAGGTCTTAATCATGGCGTTACAATTTTCTTGACAAGCGAGATATTAAACGCCCTTGACAGACGCGAGAGCTTTGATTCAATACTTTGGAAAATAGGCATAATGGCAGTATATTTTCTGGCGTATCAGCTCTTTTATTCGTGGCACTGGAAGCTTTTTAATCCTAAGCACAAGCTTCGCTTTATAAGGGATTTGCACAAGCGCTTTTTTATAAAGGCGTCTGAAATTGACCTTGCAAGCTATGATAGCCCAGAGTTTTACAACGACTTTGTTTATGCAATGCAAACCTGTGACAAGAGTATAATGAACACAGTTGACATGCTCTCGGACATTTTAAGGAGTCTGGTGGCAGCTGTGTCTGTATTTAGCGTCGTATGTAGCGTTGATTGGATAATCGCTCTGGTTATTCTTGGCTTTTCTATAGCATCAATGGTAATTCACATCATTGAAAACGGAATTTATTATAAATATGAGAAATCCTTCTCTAAAATTTGGGGAAAGGATTGGTACATAAGCAGGTTTTTCTCCCTTGCAGACTATGCAAAGGAGGTGCGTCTAACTCGTATTGACGAAAACATTAAAAATGAGTTCTTTGCCAACAAGACAGAGGAGCGCAGGCTTATAATTAAGCGCCAAAAGGAGTTTCTTGTTACAAATGCCATTGGCTCGCTTT
>JAGALI010000220.1 GCA_017625275.1 Clostridia bacterium | reverse complement strand
CGTCTTGTTTTCCCACAGCTTACAGAGGAGCGCAGAAAAGAGCTTAAGAAGCAGGTTTCTAAGATGGGCGAGGATGCAAAGGTTGCTATCAGAAACATTCGTAGAGATGCTATTGATAAGGCTAAGGATATGAAGAAAAATAATGAAATGACCGAAGATGAGCAAAAGTCTTCTGAAAAGTCAGTTCAAGACCTTACAGATAAATATATCAAGGAAATTGATAATATTACTGCTTCTAAGGAAAAGGAAATAATGGAAATATAATTCGAAAAAAGACCACTCGCGTGGTCTTTTATTCGCTATTATATACTAAAAAATATATCTTGAAGAGGAATTATGTTTTTTAAGAAAAAACAAGCAGATGTCTTTGTTGATGAGCGCTTGTCTCATATTGCTTTTATTATGGATGGTAATGGCAGATGGGCAAAATCACGCTCTTTACCTAGAAAAATTGGGCACAGACAAGGTGCACTTGCTTTTGAAAAAATAGTTAAAGAATGCTCTAGACTTGGAATTAAAACAGTTACAGTCTATGCGTTTTCGACCGAAAATTGGAAAAGGCCAAAGGAAGAGATTGACGCTATAATGGAGCTTCTTGGTAATTATATTGACCGTGCCAAGGAAGAAAAGGGCACTAAATATGTATTTTTAGGCGATAAATCCGTTTTAAGCAAAGAGCTTCGTGAAAAAATGGAAAATCTTGAAAATGAATCAAGCAATAGTGAAAACACTCTTAATATTGCTTTTAATTATGGTGGACGTGCTGAGCTTGTGAATGCCTTCAATGAATTATTAAAGGAAGGTAAAGAGAGCATAGTAGAGGATGATATTTCATCTCATCTATACACGAGAGCATCAAAAGACCCCGATTTGATTGTTAGAACTGCAAACGAATGTAGAATATCTAACTTCTTGCTTTGGCAATGCGCATATTCAGAATTTTATTTTACAAAGGTTTTGTGGCCTGATTTCGATGAAAAAGAGCTTCATAAGGCTATTGAGAGCTTTTATAATAGAAAAAGAAATTACGGTGGAGTGTAAAGGAGTAAAAATGAAAACTAGAATTATAACTGGAATAGTTGCAATTGCACTTTTTGTGCCAGTTTGTATTTTTTCAGATTACGTTGTTTTCCCTATAGTAATGTCAATTCTTAGTGCTGTTGGCGTTTATGAAATGGCAAAATGTTTGGGAATGGATAAAAAATGGGCTTTGACAGTGCCTATGTATATTGTTGCATTAGCGCTTCCAATAGTTAGATTCTATATAAATAAGCAATCGCATTTTTTTGCAATTGCAATGATCGCTATATTTTTTGTACTTATTTATAGCCTTGGATATGTAATGTTTAGAAAAAATCAAGACAAAATAGGAGATATCCTTACTCTTTATGCCTTGTTTTTCTATATAGTAGGATGCTTCTCATCAATTGTATGTGTAAGATATATGGCATATGGAAAATATGTTTATCTTCTTGTTTTCCTTGGCGCGTGGGTATGTGACACCTTTGCATATTTTACAGGAAGATTTTTTGGAAAGCATAAGCTTATACCAGAAATCAGCCCCAAAAAGACTATCGAGGGTTCAATTGGTGGAATAGTTTTCACAATAGGTGCTTTTATTCTATATAGGGTATTGCTATTTAAGATTTTCACCGATTTGAAGATTAATTTGCCTTATCTACTAGTTATAATATTAGCAATTGCGGCGTCTATAGTATCGCAAATTGGCGATCTTGTGGCATCTGCGATTAAGAGACAATATAACCTTAAGGATTATGGTAAATTGTTCCCAGGACACGGAGGAGTGCTTGATCGCTTTGATAGCGTAATGCTTGTTGCTCCTGTAGTATATGTTATATTTATAATTTCTGCGGTGTTAATGTAATGGAATTTCAATCAAAAAGAATAGCTATACTTGGCTCTACTGGATCTGTTGGCAAGCAGAGTGTTGAGGTTGCACAAAATATAGGCGCGACTGTTGACCTGCTTACAGCCGGTTCTAATGTTGATTTGCTTGAGGAGCAAGCGAGACTATTAAATCCAAAAACCTGTGTTTTATCTGACGAAAAAAGCGCTAGGGAGCTTAAAAACCGTCTTTCTGATACCAATGTACGAGTTTTGGGTGGAGATAAGGCAATGCTCGAGGCAATAGCTAGCAGTAATGCAGAGGTAGCAGTTAATGCGGTATCTGGTTTTGCTGGATTGTATCCTGCAATTGCTTGTGCTCAAAGTGGAAAAAGAATAGCCATGTCAAATAAAGAAGCGATTGTTATAGCTTATAAATTTCTGAAGGCTGAAATAGAGAAGCATAATGCAGAAATGATACCTGTTGATAGTGAGCATAGTGCTATTTTCCAATGCTTACAGGGATCTGCTGATAATAAAATCAAAAAAATCATCTTAACATCATCTGGAGGACCTTTTAGAGGCAAATCTAGAGGAGAATTGAGTTCTATAACAGCAAAGGAAGCGTTAAGCCACCCAACCTGGAAAATGGGTCCAAAAATAACCGTAGATTCGGCCTCTTTGATGAATAAAGGCTTTGAGGTTATTGAGGCTGTACGCTTATTTGGCGTTGCGCCCGAGCAAATAGAGGTCGTGGTTCACCCACAAAGTATAATGCACTCAGCAATTGAATATATTGACAATAGCATTATTGCACAAATGGGCGCTCCCGATATGAGAACATGCATTCAATATGCTATCACATATCCTGAAAGAAAAGAGCCGCTTGCAAGCTCGCTTGACCTCGCAAAATTATCAAAGCTTACCTTTGAGGAGCCTGATATGAATACCTTCACATTACTTCCTTTAGCGTATCACACAATAAAGGAGGATGGTATTTTGCCAGCTGTATTAAATGCTGCTGACGAAATAGCTGTTGATGCATTTTTAAAGGGTAGAATAGGCTTTACAGATATATTTGAGGTAGTTTCAAATGTTGTTTATGGATTTGAAAATATAAAAGATCCATCGCTTGATGACATCGACCTTGCAGATAAAGAGGCCAGAATAAAAGCCGGTGAGTGTATTAATAGCTTCTTAAACTGAATTAAACGAGGTATAAAATGATTGCTTTGTATATCTTGATTGCCATTATCAGCTTTGGCTTTCTGATATTCATTCACGAATTAGGACATTTTTTATTTGCTAAGAAATTCGGTGTTGCAATCACCGAATTTTCCTTAGGTATGGGTCCTAAAATAATCTCTAAAACAGGAAAGGATGGAGTAGATTATTCTCTTAGACTTTTTCCAATTGGTGGATTTGTTGCCATGGAGGGAGAGGTTGAAGATAGCGATAATCCTAATTCCTTTAATAAAAAGCCTGCATGGCAAAGATTTATTATTGTTTTAGCAGGGGCTGTTATGAACCTTCTTATGGGAATTATAATTATCACAATTCTCACCACTACTCAGCCAATGTACGGCTCTACAACAGTTTCTGGCTTTGTTCAGGGAGCTAAATCAGAGCAGGCTGGACTTATGGTTTATGACGAAATCATAAAAATTAACAACACGAAGGTTCACACCTCAAATGAGCTAGGCTACGAAATAATGAGAAGTGGCTATAAGCCTGTCGATATTACAATTATCAGAAATGGGAAGGAGCATATTTTAAATGATGTTCAGTTTCCTCAAACCACCTCGCAGGGTGTTGTTTTTGGAATGGCAGATTTTAGTGTTGCTCCAGTGAAAAAAACATTTTCTACAGTTGTAAAAAATTCATATTTCATGTCAGTATCGACAGTTAAAATGATTTGGGATTCCTTATATGACCTTGTTACAGGCCGATATGGAGTAGAACAGGTATCAGGTCCTATAGGAGTTACGGGTGCTATTACAACTGCCGCAAAAACAGGCGCGTATCAATTGTTTTATTTAATAGCTGTTATAGCTATAAATTTAGGAGTCTTTAATCTTTTGCCAATCCCTGCACTTGATGGCGGAAGCTTATTGCTTTTATTGGTAGAAATGATAACCCGTAAAAAGCTACCGGAAAAGGTAGAGGGGATGATTAAGGCCCTTGGCTTTGCATTATTAATGCTTATTGCAATTTTAGTATCCTTTAAGGACATAATTTATCTTTTTAAATAAGAGGGTAAAATGAAATATAATGAATTAAGACGCAAATCTAAATGCGTTAAAATCAAGGATAGAGAAATAGGCGCAAATAGCGATATCCTTATTCAATCCATGACAAATACAGATACTCAGGATTATATGGCTACTATTGCTCAAATAAAAGCGCTTGAGCACGCTGGATGCGATATTGTAAGAATAACCGTTCCTAATCTGGAATCTGTCAAAACAATATCAAAAATAAAAGAAGCAGATATTAAAATACCTGTTGTTGCTGATATCCATTTTGATTATAAAATAGCCCTTGAATGCGTAAGGGCTGGAATTGATAAGATTAGAATAAATCCTGGTAATATCGGCGATGAATGGAAGATAAAAGAGGTAGTTTCTGCTTGCAAATCCCAGCAAATACCGATTAGGATAGGTGTCAATGGTGGTTCACTTGAAAAGCATATTTTACAAAAATATGGAGCTCCTACAGCTGAAGCACTTGCCGAAAGTGCGTTTTATCATATTTCCTTGCTTGAAAAATTTGGATTTGATAATATAGTCGTTTCTGTAAAATCATCAGATGTTAGAAATATGATTTTAGCAAACAGAATCATTGCTAAACAATGCGATTATCCTATACATTTAGGAGTTACGGAGGCAGGAGACGATTATAGTGGACTGATAAAAAGCTCAGCAGGAATAGGCTCTCTTCTTTGTGATGGAATTGGAGATACAATAAGAGTTTCCCTTACAGCTGATCCTGTAAAGGAAATTTACGCAGGAAAAGAGCTTTTAAGCTCACTAGGATTTTTTAACAAGGGCTCAATAAGAGTTGTTTCGTGCCCTACATGTGGAAGAACCAAAATTGATCTTATATCACTTTCTAATAGCTTTAAAGACGCAATAAGCGACATTGATACAAAGGGCAAGGAAATAAAGGTTGCTCTTATGGGATGTGTTGTAAACGGCCCAGGAGAAGCAAGAGAGTGTGACATAGGAATTGCCGGAGGCAAGGGAGAGGCAGTTCTATTCAAAAAAGGTGAAATTATAAGGAAAATTAAAGAAGAAGAGATTATTTCCACATTACTTATGGAAATAAACCAACTGATTAACGAAATTTAAGGATTAACAATGAATTTAAGAGAGAGATTTCCAAAGTATAAGCCATCAGATACATTTGATAGTCTAATGGCTGATTCAGAGGTCGTTGCAACTAGAGTTGACAAGGATACTCGTATGATGGAAGTAGATGTAAAATTTACTGATATTATAAGAAAAGAAAAGCTTTATGCGCTTGAAAAGGAAATTTCCGAGGCATATAGCTTAAATAGATTAAGAATTTTGCCAAAATATCCAGAAAGCTTTTTTTCAATTGATTGCATCGAGGATATTATTACTGAATCATATCAAAGAGGCGCAATTACAAGAGGCTTTTTTGAAGATTACAATGTAAAATATGTTGGAAAAAATATAGAAATCAAGGTTCCCTTTGTTCAAGGCGGTATAGATCTTCTTGACGGTGGAAAAACTGATAAGATTTTGTCGGATATTATTTTCGATGAATTTGGAGTTAGAATCGGTATTGTCATCTCTCAAAGAGAGGATTTTGCCAAGACCACATCAAGCTTTGAAAATGATATGATGGCACAGCTTAAGAAGGCTCTTTCAGAGAGCAATGCCACATCAAAAGCTAAAAAGAATGATACTGCAATAAAAGAAGCAGAAGCAAAGGAGATGCGTAGTACCTTTAAACGCTCAACCTCCTTTACAGGACAAGACTCTACCATTACAATAAAGGATAATATTGTAAAAAGTGGTGCACTAAGCTTTGATATTTCAGCACCACAATATGTTTTTGGTGGAGAAATCGTGCCTGAAAACATCGTTCCTATCGCTAATTTGAGAGAAGGAATGCATTGTGTTTTAACAATAGGACAAGTATTTGAAATTACAGAAACTCCTATGCGTAGAGAGAGAAGCCACACCCTTTTAAGCTTTGGACTTACCGACAAAATGTCCTCAATTTATGTCAAAGCAAAGGTTCACAATGATAATAAAAAAGAAGTAATGTCATTGTTTGAAATTGGAGGGGCATATCTTGTTAAAGGAAATGTAAAGGCTTTTGACGGAGAATTAAATCTTGAATTTGTAGATATAAGCAAGATTAAACCTATTCCAAGAATGGATAATGCAGAAGAAAAGCGTGAAGAGCTTCATCTTCATACTGCTATGTCAACAATGGACGCAACAATTGACCCCGAGGAAATTGTAAAGCTGGCAAAATCCTGGGGGCATAAGGCTGTCGCTATTACAGACCATGGAAATGTACAAGGCTTCCCACCAGCTATGCTAGCTTCGGAAAAAATAGGAATGAATGTTATCTATGGCATGGAGGCTTATTTTGTCAATGATACATCTCTTCCAATTTATGGAGATAAAAAGCAAAGCTTTGACGATGAATTTTGCGTTTTTGACCTTGAAACCACAGGCCTTTCTAGAGTAAATGATAAAATTACAGAAATCGGCGCTGTAATCTTAAAAAATGGAGAAATAGTAGAATATTATTCGTCACTAGTAAATCCACAAATGAAGCTTTCTCAAGAAAATATTGCCATTACAGGTATAACCGATGAAATGCTTGAAAACGAGCGTACAATTGACCAGGTTTTGCCTGAATTTATGGAGTTTGTGGGCGATAGAATGCTGGTTGCGCATAATGCAAGCTTTGATACCGGCTTTATTCGTCGTGATTGTCGTAGCTTAGGCATAGAATTTAACCATACTTATTTAGACACTCTAGGACTTTCCAGATTTGTTAACAAGGACCTTAAAAAGCACAAGCTTGATATAGTAGCTAAGCATTTGAAGGTAGGAGATTTTGAACATCATAGAGCTCTTGCCGATGCCGAAACTACTGGTAAAATTCTTGCCGTTATGTTTGAAAAGCTAAAGAATGATGGCGTTGATGATATTCAAAAGCTTATTGATGCAATAAAAGCTAATACAAATCCTAAATCTCTTGATATGTATCATCAAATTATCCTTGTAAAGAATAAAATTGGTTTAAAAAATCTTTATAAGCTAATTTCAAAAAGCTATCTTGAGTATTTTAAAGGAAGACCAAGAATACCAAAAACCGAGCTGTTAGAGCACAGAGAGGGCCTTATAATAGGCTCAGCTTGTGAGGCAGGAGAGCTTTTTGAGGCTATTAAGGACAATCGAAGTGATGAGGATATAGAGGATATAGCTGCTTTTTATGATTATTTAGAGATTCAGCCTCTTTGCAACAATATGTTTATGGTTGCAAACGGAAGCGCAACAGTTGAAGATCTTAAGAATTTTAATAGAAAAATAGTACAGCTAGGAGAAAAGCTTGATAAGCCAGTTGTTGCGACCTGTGATGCGCATTTTATCAATAAAGAGGATGAGATAGCGCGTAAAATCATACAAACAGGGCAAAAGTATTCTGATGCAGACAGAGATACGGGTATTTATTTCCGTACAACAGAGGAAATGCTTGCAGAGTTTGAATATTTAGGTAAGGAAAAGGCATACGAGGTTGTTGTTACCAATACCAATAAAATTGCCAATATGATAAGCTACGAGGAAATAAGACCATTCCCAAAGGGAACCTTCACACCTCATATGGAGGGTGCTGAGGAAAATCTTCAAAATATGTGCTGGGACAGAGCAAGAAGCATGTATGAATTTGAAGGAAAGGTTCCAGAGGTGGTATCCTTACGCTTGGAAAAGGAGCTTTCATCAATCATTTCAAACGGATTTGCTGTGCTTTATATGATTGCGCAAAAGCTTGTTGCCAAGAGTGAAAGTCTTGGATATTTAGTAGGTTCTAGAGGCTCTGTAGGCTCTTCGTTTGTAGCAACAATGGCGGGAATTTCTGAGGTTAATCCACTTCAGCCTCACTATAGATGTCCAATGTGTCGTTATAGTGAGTTTATAACTGATGGTAGTGTCGGCTCTGGCTTTGACTTACCTGATAAAAACTGTCCACATTGTAATACCAAGCTAGAGCAGGATGGACATGATATTCCATTTGAAACATTTCTTGGCTTTAAAGGAGATAAATCTCCTGATATTGACCTTAATTTCTCGGGCGATGTTCAAGGCAAAATACATAAATTTACCGAAGAAGAGTTTGGTGTTGAAAATGTATTTAGAGCAGGAACAATCGGTGGTATTGCTGATAAAACTGCATATGGATATGTTATGAAATATATGGATGAGCATCAAATAAGTGCAAATAGTGCAGAGGTACAAAGACTGGTAAAAATGTGTACTGGTATTAAGCGTACAACAGGCCAGCATCCAGGTGGAATAGTAGTTGTACCTAAAGAATACGAAATCTATGATTTTTGTCCAGTACAGCACCCTGCTGATGATGCCTCATCAAACATTATAACTACCCATTTTACATTTGAATATTTACACGACACGCTTCTTAAGCTTGATGAGCTTGGACACGATATGCCAACCAAATATAAGGCAATTGAGAACTACACAGGAACCTCTGTGCTTGATGTGCCCATGAATGACCCAAAGGTTTACGAGCTGTTTTTGTCTACGGAGCCTCTTGGAGGCAAGGACATATTAAAGGAGCTTAAATGCACTGTTGGTACATATGGATTGCCTGAATTTGGAACGAAATTCGTTCAACAAATGCTTGTAGATGCTAAGCCTAAGAACTTCTCAGATCTTCTTCAAATTTCTGGGCTTTCACATGGTACTGATGTTTGGCTTGGAAACGCGCAAGACCTTATTAAGGATGGCGTTTGTACTATTTCAGAGGTTGTTGGAACTCGTGATAGCATAATGCTTTACCTAATATATAACGGCCTAGAAAAGGGCATGGCGTTCAAAATAATGGAGGATGTTCGTAAGGGTAAGGGCCTCAAGCCGGAATATGAGGCCGCAATGAAGGAAAATAACATTCCTGAATGGTACATTTCATCTTGTAAAAAGATTAAATATATGTTCCCAAAGGCCCACGCAGCCGCATATGTTATTTCAGCTATTCGTCTTGGCTGGTACAAGGTTTATAAGCCTCTTGAATTTTATGCAGCATATTTAAGTGTTGCACCCGGTGGCTTTGAGGCATCTATGATAAAAGGTGGAAAGGGTGGAGTGTTAAAACGTCTTGCCGAAATTGAAGAAAAGGGTAACGAGGCGACTCAAAAGGAGAAGGAGCAGATTGTTGCTCTTCAAATAGTATATGAGTGCCTTGCTAGAGGAATTGAATTTTTGCCAGTTGATTTGATGAAATCTGCAGCATTTAATTTCTTGCCAGAGGACGGAAAAATAAGACTTCCATTCTCATCTATTTCTGGTATTGGTGACAATGCGGCTGAAAAAATTGCTTCTGTAAGAGACAGTGGAGGTATTTATTCAGTAGAAGATTTTCAACAAAAATCCTGTCTTTCTAATTCTGTAATAACTACTCTTCAAGAAAATAAGGTTTTTGCAAATCTTGCAATGACTAACCAAATCTCAATGTTTTAACAAAAAAACCACGGAGCTTTCCGTGGTTTTTATATTTGTTTTCTCATTTCTTTAATAATAGAGGATGAAATAGCAGGAAATAACGCATCATAATATGGTTCTTCAAAAATAAATGTTCTATCAAATGGTATAATTGCTTGAAGCTCATTTTTTCTTGCATTAGATGTGGATATTTTGCCATTTAGACTTAAAATGTATTTTCCATCAAAAACAAACAGAGAGTGCTCATCATCCTTCTTTATAGAATCAGCTATAAATTCCTCACGATTTATTCTTTTAAATCCTTCCGGCAAAAACGGAATAGTTTCTGCATAACAGCTGATGATGATATTTCGTGTTAGATTTCTATCGTTGTCAAACTCCTTAATATCGCGTTCAAAGCGTGAAAATATAACATCTAAAGAAATTTTGGGATTCTTGTATTTATCAAGACGCTCAATAGCAACTCCGTTAGCATTGATAAAAATACAATTGAACCTAGTTTTAGATTCCTCAATATAAACTGCAAAGTTATCAGAATATAGAGAATAGAGAGTAGTAGGTCTGCCTATATTTCCAGTTTTAATAATAGAAGAGCAAATAAAGCCTTTTTCTTCCAAATACGAGCAAAGTAGTTCTACGGTATTTGGGCTTGTATTTGTTATTTCGCTTAATTGAGCAATTGTTTTTGGCCCATTAGTAATTGCATCAAAAATAGCAATTGCGTTTATTTGCTGTAATTTATTAAGTTTCAAATTTATCACCCAAGAAAAT
>JAGALI010000219.1 GCA_017625275.1 Clostridia bacterium | reverse complement strand
CTACATATATGATAAAATAATATAAAACAAATTGTTGCTGTAGGAGGCTTTTATGAAAAAAACAATTTATATGATTGCTTGTGTTGTTTTAAATATTATAGCGATAATTCTTTTTCGCGAACGTTTAATTATTTCAGGTGCCTCTGCAACTGCTATTTTAGCGATGATTTTGTTGGCGTTTTGGACTTGGCATTTTAATACGGCAACGCAAAACGGATTTGAGCCAAATGTTGGGAATACCGATTTGTCTCCTGATGAACAAGACAAAGTAAGCAAATGTGTTGCAATAGTATCATATGGTACAATTCCACTTTTAATTCCGTTTATATTCTTTTTTGGAGACAGGGTAAAGCTTATCGCTCCTTGGATATTGGCGTCGGCGGTTGTTTTGGTCGGTATAATTTATTTTCGTTTGCGTTATGGTAAGGATGTAAAGGCTAGAATTGAAGCCGAAATGGCAGAAAAGGAAGCGCAAGAAAAACGCGAAAGAGAATAACATGATTAAGAATATACTTAAAATAATTATCTACATAGCCCTGTTATTATATCTTTTAATGATGTTTGCAGGAATTATTTCCTCTGGGGCTGTGATTGCGATAGTTTTTGCCGTTTTGATAATTGGCTATGTAATAGCGATGTTTATATCAATTAAAAGTGCACGAAGGCTTGAAAAGCTAAAGGAAAAGGTTTTGCTTGATTGTGATTATGTCATAGAGAAAAGAGATAGACCTCTTTTACATGTAATGATAGCGAATTTGCCGTTTTACTATGTGTATTTTGCATTTTCCTTGCTTCCTATGAAATTTCCAGCGCTTTGGCTTATTGCAGGCTTTCCTTGTTGCTTGATTTCTGCACTTCGCCCTTTAAACAAAAACTATCAGGTTTACAACTTTATAACAAACAAATCCAAGCTCTATTGGTGGCTACAGGTCGCGCTTGCTTTTGTTATTTGGATTATCGGAAGAGCTATAATTTTACTTTGCGTGTTGTAAAAAGCAAAAGCTCCATAGATTAACTAAAATGCTAAAAATAGGCAAAAAATATTGACATAAAATTTTAAAAGGTGTATAATCTGTTTATAAGGGAGTAGCCTACGCAATATGCGTTTGTATGCCGTCATCACGATTAGAATGCTAATCTGGCATGCAAGTAAATGGCAAGACTTAAGTACACAAGTGGTGCTGTGGTCTTGTCCTTTTTTATTTAAAAAGGAAATGACTATGCCCAAAAGGAGAAAAAATGGAATTTTATCAAAAGCCGGTTGATGAGGTTTTAAAAAGCCTCGAAACAAACGAAGAAACTGGTCTTAGCTCAAGTGAGGCTAGCGCTCGTCTTGAGAAAAATGGCGTAAATGAGCTTGCGAGGAAAAAGCCCAAAAGCATGCTACAACGCTTTTTTGAGCAGTTTAAGGACGCAATGATTATAATTCTTCTCATTGCAGCTGTAATATCCTTTGTTATGGCGTGCATTGAGGAGCATGGAGAGTTTTTTGAGCCTATACTCATTCTTCTAATTGTTGTAATCAATGCTATAATGGGTGTTGTGCAGGAGAGTAAGGCAGAAAAGGCGCTTGAGGCGCTACAAAATATGTCAGCCCCAAAATCGCGCGTAATTCGCGATGGTAAGGAGCAGATAATTGAATCCTCACAGCTTGTAGTAGGCGAGATTATTCGTCTTGAGGCAGGAGATTTTGTTCCTGCAGATGCGCGTCTTATAAAGAGCGTAAACCTAAAGAGCGAGGAAAGCGCGCTAACTGGAGAAAGCGTTCCAAGCGAGAAGGATGCAAATCAAATAGTGCCAGACAAAGCACCTCTTGGTGACCGCACAAATATGATATACTCTGGCTGTTCAATCACCTACGGAACTGCAACTGCAGTAGTTACTGCAACTGCAATGGATACCGAAATGGGTAAAATTGCAAGTCTTCTTCAGGGAGAAAGCGATTCTCAAACCCCACTTCAAAGCAAGCTTGCTCAGCTTGGTAAATACCTCGGCTTCCTAGCAATAGGCGTGTGCGCGATTATATTTATTGTAGGCTTTATAAACGACAACGACCCTATGAACCTATTTATGACAGCAATTTCACTTGCCGTATCTGCAATTCCAGAGGGACTTCCTGCGATTGTAACAATAGTTCTTTCAATTGGCGTTCAGCGCCTTGCAAAGAAAAACGCAATTATTCGTCGCCTGCCAGCTGTTGAAACGCTTGGTGGTGCATCAATAATTTGCTCAGATAAAACAGGAACACTCACACAAAACAGAATGACACTTGTTCGCGCTTATCTTGATAATGGTGGTGTGAGCGAGGAAATCGGAGAGCAAAACTCCGACAAGGTAAGAGAGCTTCTTTCCTATGGAACCCTTTGCTGTGATGGAGCAATCAGTGTTGAGGGCGACAAGGTAACTCATATAGGTGACCCAACAGAAACAGCAATCATCTACGCGTCCTATATAAACGGACTTACCAAGGATGAATTGAATAAAAAGCATGAGCGTCTTGCTGAAATCCCATTTGATTCCGACAGAAAGCTCATGACAAGCGTTAATATGATTGACGGAAAAATGACCGTAATCGTAAAGGGCGCATTTGATGTAATGGCAAATCGTTGTGTTGCTGGCGATATAGAAAAGGCAAGAGAAATCAACAACGAGATGAGCGCAGGCGCGCTTCGCGTGCTTGCAATCGGATATAAAATAATCGACACATTACCTGATGAAATCACAAGTGATACGCTTGAAAACGGACTTACACTTATGGGACTTGTGGGTATGATTGACCCACCTCGTAAGGAGGCGAAGGATGCAGTTAAAACCTGCCTTGCTGCAGGAATCCGTCCTATAATGATAACAGGTGACCATGTTGTAACCGCATCTGCAATCGCAAAGGAGCTTGGAATCCTTGGCGTAGGACAAAGGGCAATAACAGGCACTGAGCTTGATGCTCTTGATGAAAATGAGCTTGATGCAGTAGTTGAGGAAATCTCTGTATACGCTCGTGTTTCTCCAGAAAATAAAATAAGAATAGTTAAGGCTTGGCAAAAGAAGGGTCAGGTTGTAGCTATGACTGGTGACGGAGTAAACGATGCTCCAGCACTAAAGGCAGCCGACATTGGCTGTGCCATGGGAATTACAGGCACAGATGTAGCCAAGGGTGCTGCTGATATGACTCTTGCTGATGACAACTTTGCAACAATAGTTGACGCAGTGAGAGAGGGCAGAGGCATTTACGCAAACATTAAAAAGGTTGTAGGCTTCCTGCTCGGCACAAACATTGGCGAGGTTATCACTGTATTTATCGCAATGCTTATTTGTCAGGTTTCACCTCTGCTTTCGATGCAGCTTCTTTGGATTAACCTAATTACCGACTCTCTCCCAGCAATCGCTCTTGGTATGGAGCCTGTTGGTAAGGATATCATGACGAAGCGTCCAAGGCCGAAGGAGGAGGGGCTTTTCGCCCACGGATATGGCGTGAGAATAGTTCTTCAGGGTGTTATGTTTGGTCTCTTGTCCCTTTGCGCGTTCTTCATCGGTAACGGTGGATTTACAGCAGTTGAGGGTAGCGATGCTCTTACACAGGGTAGAACCCTTGCATTTATAGTTCTTGCACTTTCACAGATTGTTCAGGCATTTAATATGAGAAGTGAGCGCTCGATTTTCAAAATCGGTCCATTTACAAACAAGATGCTTAATAAGGCGGCACTTTTGTCAGTGGTTCTTATGGTATTCGTGCTCTTCACACCAGGTGTTCAAGGCGCATTCGGACTTACCTATCTCCCATGGCATATGTATCTAATCGGAGTAGGTCTTGTATTTGTTCCACTCATAATTATGGAAGCATCAAAGGCAATAGGACTTATTTCTCACAAGGAATAATAAAAAATCACCACGCGAGTGGTGATTTTTTTATAAGCTTATTTTAAAATTGCTTCGATGTCCTCAGTAATTTGAGGTGCAGTTAAGCGATTTTCCTTTAAAATGCCCTCAATGGTATACTTGAACGGAAATTCCTTTTTAAGACCATAGCAAAGCACCCTTGTGTCGCTATTTCCATAGAATCGTGCAATTCTTTCGCCAAAGCCTCCGTCTAAAATTCCGTCCTCAAGAGTGATTACCACCTTGTGATTAGGCCTTAGCTTCTCAAGCGTGCGTGTGTCAAGCTCGCTTATAAACATAGGGTTAATAAGAGTTGCCTTAATACCCCTTGCCAAAAGCTCCTCGCATACCGTTTCACCGATAGGGAAGAAGGCACCAAGCGCCAAAATCGCAACCTCACTACCAGCGCTAACAATTTCATATTCGCATTTTGAGTAGTCAGCCCTTGCCACCCTACCACTCTCGGTAAAATCCTTTCCAGGAACCTTGATTGCCACAGGATATTTGTCTTGGTCGATTGACCAGTCGAGCATAGCAAGATATTCCTCCTTGCAGGTAGGCGCAAGATATTTTAGATTTGGTATATTAGAAAGCATAGGAATATCATAAATTCCTATATGAGTAACATCGCTACCACAAAGAATAGACGAGGCAAACACAACTGTTGTAACAGGTGACGAATTTAGACACACATCATGCGACATTTGGTCGTAGGTGCGCTGTAAAAATGTGCTGTTTACAGCCCAAACTGGCTTTCCGCCAGCCTTGGCAATTCCAGACGCCATAGCAAGTGCATTTTCCTCGGCAATTCCAACATCTATAAATTGCTTTCCAGCAATATCGCGCCTGTCCTTTGTAAAGCCAGCAACGGTAGGTGTTGCAGCAGTCAAGGAAACGATTGTCTTGTCGGCTTTCATTCTTTCAAGAAGATGAAGTGCAGTTAGATTAGCATAGCTTATGTCGCTATTTTTGCTAAATAAGCGCTCTCCTGTTTTTATATCAAATGGGGCAGTTGCATGCCAGCTCTCACGCTCAATTTCAGCAGGAGCATAGCCCATGCCCTTTTTTGTCCTTATGTGAACAACAACAGGGCGAGAGCATGTCTTTGCAATACTCAGCGCCTCTATAAGAGCGCCAATGTCGTTGCCCTCGTCAACATACATATATTCAAGACCAAACGCCTTAAAAATGTTGTTTTGAGCCTTACCCTTAGTGTCGCGTAGCTCCTTAAGCCCAAGATACATGCCACCGTGATTTTCGGCAATAGACATATCGTTGTCGTTTACCAATATAATGAGTCTGCCGTCAAATTCACCAGCGTAGTTAAGCGCCTCAAGCGCCTCACCACCACTAAGAGAGCCATCGCCAATAACAGCAATGACATGGTTGTCCTTGCCTGTAAGGTCGCGCGCCTTGGCAAGACCAAGTGCAAGGCTTACAGAGGTAGAGGTGTGACCCATAGTAAACATATCGTGCTCGCTTTCATAAGGAGCGCTATATCCAGATACATCATCATATTTGCTTTCGTCAGTGAAGGCAAGCGCCCTACCGGTTAGCATCTTGTGACAGTAGCTTTGATGTGAAACATCGAAAATAATTTTGTCCTTTGGTGAGTCAAAGGTATAGTGAAGCGCAACGGTTGCCTCGACAATACCGAAGTTAGAGCCGAAGTGTCCGCCGTGAGCGCTCAATTTTTTAAGAAGTGCCTCGCGCATTTCGCTTGCTAGGGTGGAAAGGGCCTCAAGGCTCATCTCCTTTAGCTGGCGAGGGTGTTTAATGCTTTCAAGAATCATTTTATTACTCTCTTGCTAAAAAATAGAAAAGTTGCAAAAAATATGCAGTTACTATTATTGTAGCACAAAAAAATTCCATTTGCAATATATATAAAAATTTTATTTATTATAAATCTTGTTTAAGAGTTGTGTCTGCTTACAATCGAAATAAAAAAGCATCGCAATCGCGATGCTTTTTTTACTTTTTAACAAGCTTGTTTGGCTCGTGATTTTGAAGAGGTGCTAAAAATCCGTTTTCCTTAAGCCTTTCCTCAATAAGGTCTAAAAGCTCCTCGCTTTCAGCGCTTATTGTATGATAGTGATAGCCAGAGGTGACATTTTTTAGCAGGCTTGATTTTCCTGAGGCAATATCATTAAGAAACGCCTGCACATCAACCCTTGAGCGAATATTCATGCTCGCATGTACCTCACCATAGGTTCTGTGATAAATGAAAACATCAACCACACAGCCACCTGCGTCAACCACAAGATTAAGCTCCTTTTCTGTATCCTCGTCACTGTGGCGCACCTTGAAGACTCTCTCGGCACGAGCACCACCTTGGAGCACATAGCCTCTTGCAAGAGCGATAATATCGTTACCCTGTGCGCGTAAAAGGGCAATATCACCAACAATTATTTGTCTGCTAACTCCAAATTCCTTAGCCAGTGAGCTGGCAGAAACTTGAGCTGTAGCACCCCTTAAACGAGAGAGGATTTTATATCTTCTTTCTTCTGCGTTCATTTTTGTTACCTATATAGCGTGTAGATTTTTGAGCGAAAGGTCAAGAATAGGCGATGAGTGAGTAAGAGCGCCACTTGAAATAAAGTCAACACCAAGGTCAGTAAGCCTTGCTATGTTTTCCTTAGTTACATTTCCGCTAACCTCAACCTCAGCTCTGCCATTTATAAATTCGATTGATTTTTTCATTTCCTCGTGGGTCATGTTGTCAAGCATGATAATGTCAGCGCCAGCTTCAACGGCCTCAACCACCATATCGTAGCTCTCCATCTCAACCTCAATCTTGCGAACAAATGGCGCATACTCCTTTGCCATTAGCACAGCCTGTCTTACGCTACCAGCAGCACCGATGTGATTGTCCTTTAAAAGAACACCATCAGAGAGGTTGTAGCGATGGTTAGTTCCACCACCTATGCGAACAGCGTATTTTTCGAAAATACGATTGTTAGGTGTAGTCTTTCTTGTATCAAGAAGCTTTGTCTTTGTGCCATTTAAAAGAGAAGCAACACCTCTTGTGTATGTAGCAATACCACTCATTCTTTGCATGTAATTAAGGGCGGTACGCTCACCCGATAGAAGAACGCGAATATCACCGCGCACCTTGGCAAGAAGCTGTCCCTTTTTAATGTCGTCACCGTCGCTTGCAAGCACCTCAAACTCAGTGCTCGCGTCTAAAAGTGAGAAAACGCGCATAAATACCTGCATGCCACAAAGCACGCCGTCCTCCTTACAAATCAGGTCAACCTCACCCCTCGTAGCGCTTGGCATAACGCTGTTTGTAGACACATCCTCGCTTGTAATATCCTCGCGAAGCGCACTTAAAATAAGTGGGTCAACCTGTAGCTTTAAAGTTACCTCATCAAACATATTTCTATCTCCTGCTTTAGTCATTTTTCTTTTCCTTGCTTGTGCCTCTATTTCATTTAGCACAAGTGCCTTGTAGCTCTGTTCAAGCTCCTTGGCGCTTTCATATTTTTTCAAATCTAAGCCCTCAAATTCCGACACATCACTGGCAAAATTACCCTTGGTAGCAATCATATCAAGCGCTGCACGCTTTGCAAACACAAGACTTTCAAGAAGCGAATTGCTTGCCAGTCTGTTCTTGCCGTGAACGCCATTACACGCCGTTTCACCTATCGCATATAGACGCTCCATTGAGGTCTTGCTCTGATGATTTACCTTAATTCCACCCATAAAATAGTGTTGGGCAGGCACAACGGGAATGCATTCCTCAAGAGGCTCGTAGCCATCCTCGCGACAACGCGCAAGAATGTTAGGAAAGTGAGAGATAAGCTCGTCTTTTGGAATTGTACGAAGGTCCTCCCACACATGCTCCGTTCCGTCAATTTTCATCTGCTTATTTATAGCCTCTGTAAGTAAATCACGAGGCAAAAGCTCGTTGGCAAAGCGCCTCATTGCCTTGTCATATAGCAAAGCTCCCTCACCACGCACCGACTCGGAAATTAGGAAGCTACGCTCACCAATCTTGTCGCTATAAAGGGTTGTTGGATGGATTTGAACATAATCAATATCCTTAAGCTCAACTCCATGATTTAAAGCGATTGCCAGTGCGTCTCCAGTCAAATGTGGGAAGTTGGTTGAATGCTTATAAAGGCCACCTACACCCCCTGTTGCAAGAACGGTGTATTCACACATAACTGGCTCGATTTTTCCATTTTCAAGCCTAATTATTGCACCAAGACACTCATTATTTTTCGATACAATATCAAGAAGAGTAGTGTTTTCTAGAAGAGTTACATTGTCAAGCTCCTTAACTCTTTGAAGAAGCTTGCTTGTAATCTCCTTGCCAGTTATATCCTTGTGAAAGAGGATACGATTTGATGAATGTGCGCCCTCCTTAGTATAGGCAAGCGTGCCATCGCTGTTTTTGTTGAAATCCACGCCATACGATAGCAAATCCTCAACCACATCAGGCGATGAATTAATCATAATTTCGACGCTTTTTTTGTCGTTTTCATGGTGTCCAGCCTTCATCGTGTCATCAAAAAAGGCTTGATAATCACTCTTGTCACGCAGGGCACACATGCCACCCTGTGCTAAAAACGAATCGCTTTTTTCGGCCTCAGCCTTTGTAATCAAAAGGATTTTTTTATCCCTTGGCAAATTAAGGGCACAATAAAGCCCTGCACAGCCCGTACCAGCTATAAAAATATCAGTCTTCATTTAATCACCATATTTTAGCATATTGTCAATGCATTTTTTCGCACCCTCATAGGTTTCCTTGTCAAGGGCAATTTCCTCTCCACCACAGCCAACAAGACAATTATAAACATCAACAAGAGTTGTAAGGCGCATGTCGTGACAAACGCAAATCTTTGATAGCTTGTAAAATTTCTTGTCTGGGTACTCAAAGCCGAGATGCTGAACTATGCTGTTGTCAGTTCCAATAATAAATTCCTTCTCGTCGCTTTTTTCAACATAAGACATAATAGCAGTGGTGCTACCTGCAAAATCTGCATGCCTTGTAACCTCGCTTGTGCACTCTGGGTGAACTAAAAGCTTGGCATTTGGATGCTGCTTCCTTGCGTGAAGCACATCAGCCTCAGTTATACGAGTATGAATAGGACAGCCACCCTTAATAAATACAAAATTCTTTTCGGGAACTCTTTCGGCAATCCAGCCACCGAGATTACAGTCAGGTATAAACAAAATATCCTTTTGAGGAATCTTTTTAACTATTTTCATCGCAGATGCCGAGGTTACGCACACATCACAAAGTGTTTTGAGCTCAGAGGTGGTGTTTATGTAAGCAACAACTGCGTGATTTGGATATTTTTCCTTAAGCGCTCGAAGCTCCTCTATTGTCAACTGCTCAGCCATAGGACAGCCAGCCTCTGGGTGAGAGAGTATAACTCTTTTGTCAGGAGATAGTATTTTGGCAGTTTCTGCCATAAAGCGAACACCACACATAAGAATGTTCTTTTGTGGTACAGCCTGTGCCTGCTGACTAAGACCGAAGGAATCACCAACAAAATCGGCAATTTCTACAATGTCGTGTGTTTGATATGCGTGAGCAAGGATTACAAAATCCTTTTCCTTTTTTAAACGCAAAATTTCCTTTTGAAGAAGCTCTGTTGTTAGCATGTTTTCTCCTTAAATAAAAATAAAATTGACATAATTTTACTATATAAACATTGTGGTGTCAAGGGCTTTTATAAAAAAAGTTGTCAATTTATGTTTACATATGTCTTGACATATAAAAATTCAGAAAAAAGAGGGTCAATACGAGATTTCGTATCGACCCAGTTGCTATTTTTGATTGGCTAAAAATTCGATAACCTCATCGCGAGAGGGAATGGAGTTAGATGCGCCCTTGCGACTGACGGTCAGGCTTCCAACTGCGTTTGCATATCTGCAAGCCCTGTAAATGTCGCCACAGCTCAAATATTCTAAGGTGAGACCAGCTGTGAAGGCGTCACCAGCAGCAGTTGTATCAACAACCTTTATAGGGAAGGTGTCAATATATGTGCCCTTCGTACCATCATAGATATAAGCACCCCTGCCACCAAGCTTGATTACGATATATTTTGCATCAACAAGCTTAGATAGAGAAACGGCAGCCTCAAGGCATTTTTCCTCGTTTGATGGCGAAATGCCACAAAGAGCAAATGTCTCATTTTCGTTTGGAGAAAAAACCTCAAGCCTTGGAAGCTTATTGAATGGAAACGAAAGGTCAGCAGCGCCTGCATCAATAAAGATAGGAATGCCTCTTTCGCTTGCCACCTTGGCAGAGTGTAAAATCGCATCGTGATTTATTTCAAATTGCATATAAAGCGCATCTGGGGCGCTTTCAAACGAGGAGTCGATTTGTCCCTGTGTGATTTTTTGATTAGCACCTGCAAAAACGATAATTCTATTTTGACCTGTGCTCTCAACAAAAATAGTTGCAAGACCAGTTGGGGCATCGTCATCACGGCATATGTAGCTTGTATTAATCCCCTCGCGCTCATAGAGCGATGTCAGCGTGTCACCATTTGCGTCGTTACCGACTCTTGTTACAAAGGTGCACTCGCCCCCTAAACGCCTAAAGGCAAGTGCAGAGTTTGCCCCCTTGCCACCTGGGACATACGCGTATTTTCCACTTTCTATAACAGTTTGACCTGCATTTGGCACGCTGGCAACATTTAGCACCATGTCCATATTAGCAGAGCTTATAACTAAAATATTTTTCATAACAAGGCCTTTCTAGTTTTGATAAGTCTATTTTACCTCAAAATCAAGTTAAGTTCAAGTATAACTTGACTTTTTTAAAAATAAATGCTACTATTTTATTGAGAATTGCAAAAGGTGGCGAGAAAATGGAAATAGAAAAAATAGCGCAAATAAAAACCGACTTTCCAACAAAGTTTGGCATTCCAAGACAGAGTGGAATTGTCAAAAGACTAAGGGGTAAAATAATATTCGAGCCAAAATACAACTCTGCCGACGCAATTCGTGGAATAGAGGGCTTTTCACATCTTTGGATAGTTTGGGGCTTTTCTGAAAACGAGAGCGCAAAATACAATGCAACAGTGCGCCCCCCTCGCCTAGGTGGCAACACAAGGATAGGCGTTTTTGCCTCTCGCTCACCATTTCGTCCAAATGGGCTTGGACTCTCACTTGTCAAGCTTGAAAAAATAGAAAAAAGCGACAAGCATGGACACATTTTAGTTGTTTCTGGCGTTGATATGGTTGATGCAACACCTATTTATGACATCAAGCCCTATTTGCCAGGCACAGATTATGCCGAGGACGCCGTGGGTGGCTTTGCTGAAAAAATAGACGAGTATAGATTAGAGGTAAAATGTGACAGGAAATTGCTTAGCGTGCTCGACGAGGAAAGGGCACAAATCCTGCTTGATATTTTAGCCGAGGACCCTCGCCCCTCATATATTGATGACCCAGATAGAGTCTATGGCTTCCCTTACGCAGGTCACGAAATAAAATTTAAGGTAGAGGAAAAATGCCTCACGGTTATATCGATAGAATAATTAAAAACGGGCGTTGCATAAGCAACACCCGTATTTTTATTCAAATAGCTTTAGAGCCTCGTCTCTTGTGAAGCTGTATTTTTTGTCACAGAAATGACACTCAAGCTCCACTCTTTCTTCCTTGCCCTCAGCGCGCATTTCCTTAAAAATCTCCTCGACCTCTGTCTTGCCAAGGCTAACAAGCGCTCCCTGTGTGCGCTCCCTTGAGCAGTCGCACTTGTAATCAACCTCAATTTCATCAAAAAGGTCAAATTCAATTCCATCAAGTGCTATTTTGAGAATATCCTCGTTTGAAAGCCCCTCAGCAAATTTGTGAGAAAGACCTGATAGCTTTTTTGCATTCTCCTCAAGCTTAGGAATTATTGTCTCATCAGGGAATGGAAGAAGCTGAACAAATACACCGCCAGCTGCCTTACAAGTGAAGTCTGTGTCGATTAAAACGCCAAGAGCACAAAGAGTAGGAGTTTGCTCACTTGTGGCGAAATATTGTGCAATATCCTCAGCAATCTCGCCACTTACAAGCTCAATATTTCCGTTATAAGGAACCTCGTCGCCAACATCCTTCATAACGCTTAAAATACCACCACCGACAATTCCTGAAACATCAAGCTTGCCGTCGGCACGCACAGGCAAATCAGCCATCGGATTAGACACATATCCCCTTACATTTCCAAAATAATCAGCACAGCAAAGAGTAGTGCCAGCAATACCATTGCCACGAACGGCAACAGTTATAACATCTCCGTTTTCAGGTAGCATACAGCCCATAACACTAGTGGCAGTTAGCACTCGTCCGAGAAGGGCAGAGGCAGTTGGCATAGTGCTATGATATTTAATTGCCGTGTTTACAATTTCGGTTGAATTTATAACATACGCTCTTGCGCTACCGTCACTCGTCATAGCGCGCAAAATTTTTGAACTCATTTTAATCCTCTATTTCTTTATATTTCTTGCAGTAATAAACCATTTTTCATCAGTGTCGCAGGCTTCCTTGCCACTAAAATCGCCATGAATAGAAAGCACCTCAAGCCCACAATCCTCAAGTGCCCTTAGAATTTGCTTTTTCGAGTAACAGCGCTCGCTTTGAATTTCGTCGCTTCTAAGATAGGAGCCGTCCATTTGCTCTTCAAAAACACTGAGATAGAATTTGCAAAGCCTTGATTTTTTGTTGTAATCATTTTGCCAGGCAACAAGAGCACCATCGCACTCCAAAATGTAATCGCTTTGCGCATATACATTTTCAAAGCGATACGGAGTATTTATATCAAAAACAAACACTCCATCAGGTATAAGGTAGTTGTGCACCAGCTTAAAGCAGGACACAAGGTCCTCATATTTTGTTAGATAATTAAGACTATCAAGACAGCATACGCAGGCATCAACCGTGCCATAAAGCTCAAAGCCCTGCATAGGCTGACAAAGCCATAAAATATCAGAAATTCCCTTGTCGTAGCAAATGTCACGGGCGATAGAGAGCATATCCTCGCTAAT
>JAGALI010000218.1 GCA_017625275.1 Clostridia bacterium | reverse complement strand
CCTCATTTTAGATGTATCAAACGGAACTCATCCAACATATCTTGGCGAGCGTGAGCTTGAGTGTGCGACTGTATATTTCAAGGAATATCGTGATATGAGCGCGTTTTCTGCCCTCAAGGCTTTTTCTAGCGTTATGAGCCCCGAGCCATATCTTGCCGACCATATCGTTTATGGCTCAAATAACTGGTATTATGCCTATGGAAAAAGCTCTCACAAGGAGATTGTTGAGGATACAAAATTCGTAAAAAGAATGACACAGGGCAACGAAAACATACCATATATGGTAATTGACGATGGCTGGCAACCAAATCCAGTTGACGCGCCTTGGCATATAGGTAATGAGCGCTTTCCTGATATGAAGGGCTTGGCAGATGAGATAAGGGCACAGGGCGTTCGCCCAGGAATTTGGGTAAGATATCTAATCAACGGCAAGGATAACGAGCCAAGAAAGATAACCCTTCCTGAGGAGTGGTATATGTCACGCTGTAAAAACTCGCTTGACCCATCTCACCCAGAGGTTTTAAATTATGTAAGAGAAACAACGGAGCGCATAGTTGACTGGGGCTACGAGCTTATAAAGCACGACTTTTCCACCTTTGATATTTTTGGCAAATGGGGCTTTGAGATACAAGAAAATATAGCTGTTGGCGATTGGGGCTTTTATGATAACACCAAGACAACAGCCGAGATAATAAAAAATTTCTATAAGGTTATAAAGGACTCATCAAGAGGCGCAGTTATAATCGGCTGTAATGTAATAGGTCACCTTTGCGCAGGTCTACATCAGCTTAATCGTACAGGCGACGATACAAGTGGCTTTGAGTGGGAGAGAACTGCAAAAATGGGTGTAAACACCCTTGCGTTTAGAGTGTGTCAAAACAATGCATTCTTTGGTGCAGACGCTGACTGTGTTGGTATAACAGGCGCAATTGATTGGTCACTCAATTCACAATGGCTCACGCTTCTTTCAAGAAGCGCATCTGCACTCTTTGTATCCTGTAAGCCAGGAGTTTTAAACGAGGAGCAGGAAAGGGAGCTTGCCGAGGCGTTTAGAGTAGCATCGGTTCAAAGGGATTAGCTTATACCTCTTGACTGGATGGAAACTGTACGCCCACAGGTATATCTTATAAACGGAAAGAGAGTAGAATTTAACCTCTACGAAAAATGATTTGACACATACGTTATAGTATGATAAAATAATAAAAATACAAGAAGGGAGATTTTGCGAAATGAGCACAGAGAGCAGATATTTTTTGTCGCTTGTAAGAAGCGCGCTTTGTGACGAAGCACCAGAAAATGCGCCACAGGGTGTGAATTTTAACACTATTTTGAAGCTTTCGTACTATCACAATTTAATAGAGCTCGTTTCGTATGCTATCCCTAAGGTTGTGCCATGCGTGCCAGAGGAGATAGCCTCTAGCTTTGATAGATTAAAGCGCGCAGGAATTGCAAGAGAGGTTAATCAGGACATTGAGCTGGAGCTTCTTTTGACAAAATTCAGAGAGGCTAAAATTGATATAATGCTTCTAAAGGGCACAATAATCAAGCATCTTTATAGATTGCCAGATATGCGTAGCATGTGCGACCTTGATATGCTTATAAAATACGAGGATCTTGATAAAATAGATGCTCTTATGCGAGAGCTTGGCTATATTGAAAGAGTTGATAGCGACCATGATGTAAGCTATCGTAAGCCACCATATCTTAACATAGAGCTTCATTATTCAATCACTCAAGCTGATTTTGGCAAAAGGGCGCACGAATATTTTAAGGACGCATGGTCACTCGCTAAGCTAAGAGAGGGCGAGGAGTGTGTGTATGAGCAATCGAGAGAGGATTTTTATGTTCACCACATAGACCATATGTCAAAGCACTATGCGACAGGTGGCTGTGGAGTGCGTCCGTTCTGCGACATTTATATTTATCTTGAAAAATACGGCAAGGAGCTTGATTGGAGCTACATAAATGCAACTCTTGAAAAAATAGGGCTTTATAAATTTGGCGAGCATATGAAATCACTTGCCTATAAGTGGTTCGGTGATGGCGCAGGCGACGAAATGAGCGAGCAGATTGAAGGCTACATTCTAAGTGGTGGTAGCTTTGGAACAAAGGAAAGAGGCGCGCTTTCGATTATTGCTCGAAAGGGAACCAAAAACAAAAGGGTTAGTCGCTTTAAGCTCATTTGGTATAAGCTTTTCTTGCCATACAGGCATATGTGTGTTGTTTATCCGTCACTTAAAAAAGTACCATTTTTGCTACCATTTTATTGGGTGCACAGAATATTCCGTACGCTTTTGTTTAGGCGTGGAAGACTCAAGGAGAATTTGCAGGTGGGAGAGAGAGAGGGCGCTGTGATGGAGCTTGCGAATCATCTGGAAAGTGTAGGCTTAACAGACTTCTAAAGTGGAAGGTTGTTAAAAATGGACAAAGCAAGGGTGAAAGAATTATCTATAAAACACTAAGGTTGAGATTTTGCAGGCAGTGCAAAATCTCTTCTTTTTTATTCAAGCCCCACCCTTTAGTCGCGATGGCTACTCTGCCGTACACCAGTACGGCGACGAGAACGCATTCACACCTTCTGCCCCCATTTTTCTGGTCTTCCAAGGCACGGGCAAAGCAAGGGTGAAAGAATTATCTATAAAATACTAAGGTTGAGATTTTGCAGGCAGTGCAAAATCTCTTCTTTTTTATTCAAGCCTCACCCTTTAGTCGCGATGGCTACTCTGCCGTACACCAGTACGGCGACGAGAACGCATTCACGCCTTCTGCCCCCATTTTTCTGGTCTTCCAAGGCATGGGCAAAGCAAGGG
>JAGALI010000217.1 GCA_017625275.1 Clostridia bacterium | reverse complement strand
TTATAAATAAAATTATTTTGTTTTGCGCAAAAATATATGGCACGCCAGACTGGTGTGCCATATTTTATTAGTTTGTAGGAGCTTGCTCTGGTAAGCTCAGGTCAAAGCTTGCTGCACTAAGACCTGTGTCTGTTCTGCTTAGCATATTTGCAAACTTAAGAATTAGGCTTGAGTAGGATACATAAAGTCCCATCTTCTTCATATCTGCGTTTGTTCCTATATATTTTGTTTCAACATCGCTGAAAACAGTATCAAAATACTCTTGATTTAATGCTGTTGGTGGCATAACATAGTGCTTCGCGGAGTGAGAAAGGTAGCCTAGCATTGTTGACTGATAAAATTCGTAGTCGTATGCGTCAACAAAGAATTTTCCATCTCTGTCCTCATCAAAATCCACTGTGATTGACAAACGGCTCATATTGTTCGAGATAAGCTCTATTTGAATGAATAGTCTATCAGTATCCTCGTTATAGCCATAGGTGTATTTTCTACCATAGTTGGTTTCAGTCTCTGGCTCATATTCAAGTAATGTATAAAGTCCATTTTCAAGCTTTGTGTGGTTGTTTCTTATATAAAACTTGAGTATATGGAAGGCGTTATCCTTAAGCTTAGTCTCATAAAGCTGTGCTACATCAATAGGTGTGCTTGTAGCTTGACCATAAACGCCCTGAACAGTGCTTGCCTTTACTGCGAAGTTTATGTTCTGCGCGTCAACCATTTGCATGGTTACAACACCTACGAGCTTTCCTGTGCTATCAAGAAGTGGACCACCACTGTTTCCACTTGAAATTGGGGCTGTAAATTGCACACAGGGCTTGCCATTTACTACTCTGTCGCCATTTGAAACTATACCATATGTAAATGTATCTGTAAGTCCCTCAGAGCTTCCAAGAGCATAAACTGTATCTCCTGTGGAGGTTGGCATGCTTGAAAACTCAATAAAGTGCTCCCCTGTGGTTTCAATCTTCAAAACTGCGACATCAAGTGCTTCACTATATGAAAGTATTTTAACACTAGCAATTGCCGAGCCACCTGTGTATTTTGACACAGAAAGGCTATATGCGCCCTTTATTACATGATAATTCGTTACAATATCTCCGTCTGCGCTTACAAAGAAGCCCGAGCCAAGCATCATCGGCTTTCCACTCTTGTCATAAGAGGTAATTTCAACCATTGCGTCCTTAGTGCTTGCATATATTTCCTTTGCGGAGGATTGTGCAAGTGCCTCTGGTGAAATATATGGACCCTCATAAGAATCTCCACACATTGAGCATGTATAAACAGTTACATCTCTTGCTTTATCGGGTATAGCCCTGTAGCTACAGGTCACAACACTCATAGCCTCGTCACGAATTTTAGCTATACAATATTTACAGTGATAGGTACGAACGCCTGTTTCCTTACAGGTTGGCATTTTTGTCACAATTGGGTCGCCCTCCTCGTGCTTTTCGGTAGCAGGAGTGTATGTATCCTTATATTGGTCGGCACAATGCTGACAGGTGTACTTAATGTAGCCCTCCATCGAACAGGTTGGTTCGACCAAGGTTGTTTCATAAATGTGAGTTTTTGCCTTTATTATCTTTGTATCAACAAGCGCAAAGCACACAGTGCAGTACTGCTCTTCCTTTCCAGCATCTGTACAGGTTGCAGCAGAGACAACCTCCCAGTTTCCACCCTTATGTCCACTTGCCTTTACCTTATCAATTATTCCCTCTACACCACACTCGCATTTCTTTACAGTGTAGCCATCCTCTGTACAGGTTGGTGGAACTACTGTGGATGTATAGGAATGAACATGTCCATCTGCTGGCTGAGATGATGTTTCAGGCATTTCATCATCCTGCTTACAGGACACAAAGGTCAAAACTAAAATAGCAATAAGTATTAAAATTAGGCCTTTTAGCTTCATAAGCCCTCCTTGAAAAATTGATAGCCTTTTCGCTATCTTTTTACTAACATATCTATTTTATCATATTATAATCTAAATGTCAAATAGAAATATTGACAAACCATTTTTTGTGTGCTAAAATACTAATATCTTATTTTTAGGGGGATTTTAAAATGAGTGATATGAACATTGTTTGTCTTGATCTTGAGGGTGTTTTAGTGCCTGAAATTTGGATTGCTTTTGCTGATGCAGTTGGCATTCCAGAGCTTCGTAGAACCACAAGAGATGAGCCTGATTATGACAAGCTTATGAAATATCGTATTAATATACTTAAGGAGCACGGTCTTGGTCTTAAGGAAATTCAAGCTACTATCGCAACCATTGACCCTATTCCAGGTGCAAAGGAGTTTCTTGATGAGCTTCGTGCCCTTACACAGGTCGTTATTATAAGTGATACCTTTACGCAATTTGCTACACCTCTTATGAAGAAGCTTGGTATGCCAACTATCTTCTGCAATACTCTTGAGGTTGGTGAAAATGGCGAAATCACAGGCTACAGAATGAGAGTTGAAAAATCTAAGCTTTCTACTGTAAAGGCACTTCAAAGCATTGGATTTGAAACGATTGCAGCAGGCGACAGCTACAATGACCTTGGTATGATTCTCAATTCAAAGGCTGGCTTCCTTTTCAAGAGCACCGACAAAATAAAGGCTGATTATCCACAGCTTCAGGCGTTTGACGAATACGACGAATTTCTTGAGGCTATTAAAAAGGCGTTATAAGGCTAACACAGGTATGGAAAAGTCCATACCTGTGTTTGTTTTTATGTAAAAAGCAGGCTTGGGCGCGAATTTCTGTTAATATATTTTTCTAAAGTGCTTGAATTTAGGGAGCTTTAGTGCTAGAATATTGACGATATTTTAAGGGGGGTGAAAATGTGACCGAAAGACTATACAAGCGTGGGCGCATAATGTATATAATCGAGGCAGGGATTGAATATCTTATATCTATCCTTGTTGCAAATACATATCTTGCCATTCTAACAAATGAGCTTGGAATCTCCGACAGCTTAACCGGCATTATATCGTCATTTATATCACTCGGCTGTGTTTTTCAGCTATGCTCTATGCTTATTCGTCCAAGAAAAAGCAAGGGTCTGGTTTTAATATTAAGCGTGCTTAATCAGCTTTTATTTATTTCGCTTTATGTTGTTCCTCTAACTGGCTGGAACGGAAAGCTCAAGGTTGTTATATTTGTTGTAATTATTCTTTTGGCATATTTCTTCTATAATGTAGCTCACCATAAAAAAATCGACTGGTTTATGTCGCTGGTCGACGACCACAGGCGTGGCGTTTTTACAGCTAAAAAGGAAATCATTTCCTTGATTATGGGTATGGTATTTTCCTTTGTCATGGGTGGCGTTATGGACTACTTCAAGGAAAGAAACGAAATTAAAACAGCGTTTTTGATTTCAGCCATTGTAATGCTTGGGCTTATGGTAATTCATACGCTTACCATGATACTTACAGTAGAAAAGCCAAGGGACGAGATGACCCCAAGAAAAATTGATTTTAAGGGCATTTTTGGAGACAAGGCTATTATTAAAATCAGTATTGTGTTTATAATTTGGTATATCGCCAGCTACTCTGCCACTCCGTTTTATGGGGCGTATCAAATTTCAGAAAATGGTCTTGCCTTTTCTCAGACCTTTGTCGCTGTGCTTTCTGCAATTTATGCTGTTGCAAGGGTTTTCTTCTCGGTTGTTTGGGGCAAATATGCTGACAGATTTTCATTTTCAAAAATGCTAACCCTGTGCTTTTTAATTGCAGGTGTTGGATTCTTTATAAATATCTTTTGTGTGCCAGAAAACGGGCATGTGGTTTACACCATTTATTACATTTGCAACGCGATTGCAATGGCGGGAATTAACAGTGCCCTTATCAATCTTTGCTACGATTATGTTACAGTGGATAAGCGTGCAGATGCCCTTGCCGTTTCTCTTGCGCTGGCTGGTGTTTGTGGCTTTTTATCCACACTTGCTGTTTCCCCTCTTGTTTCCTTTATACAAAAAAATGACAACCACCTATTTGGCTTGCATGTGTATGCGCCACAGGTGCTTTCCTGCATTGCCTGTCTACTCACAATTGTAGCGATGGCGTATGTGTCTATTGCCTTTAAAACCATGAAAAGGCTTAGTGAAAACGAATAAAAGAGGAGCGAAAGCGCTCCTCTTTTTTAATATTTAATAGTGAGTGGTATATCCTTTTCTATTTTGTATTTTCTATCCTTTATAATAAGAGCTCCGCCATCGATTGATGATTTTATTGTAACTCTACCATTGGATATTTTTACGAAAATGTCGCCATTTGGAGTTGGCACCTTGCCCTCTATTTTCTTAAAGGACATAAGGCTTGGCTTAACCTCGTAGCTCTTATAGCCTGCATCGGTTGGATACACACCAAGAGCATATCTACCAAGAAGATAAATTGGCGATGCGCCCCATGCGTGACAAAGGCTCTTTTCGTATTTTCCACCATACATTTCGTAGTGCTCTATGCCGTTTTTGGTTGGGTCAAATTCCTCCCAGATTGTTGTAGCACCAAGCTCAAGCATCTTGCCCCAATAGCTATGTAGCATTCCTGATACATAATCAAAATCGCCTATTTTGCACATTGCATCAAGCTCATAAAACTCAAAGTATGGGGTGGTTATTTTGGTTACCTTGTCGTTATAGATTACATTTTTAATTATACTATTTTTTCTATCCTCTGTGGTGTAATCAAATAGAAGAGCAAAAATATTTGCGTGGCGAGTTACATTTTCTCTACCAGATTTATAATCATCAACAAATGCGCCCTTTTTATCGCTCCAGTAGAGCTTATTTATTTGTTCCTTAATATACTCATAGCGTGAGGTTGCATACTTAGCCTTTTCAGTATCTCCCACAACCTCAGCACATTTTGCAAGGCACTCGTAGGCGCGCGCAAGTAGCATTTGCTCAGCACATATAGGTCCGTTTGAATCAAAGGTTGACCAGTCGATAAACACCCAGTCATCGCTTTTTCTCTCATACATTCCATCGTCGCTTAGGCGAGCTTCAACAAAGCGCCACATATCAAGCATTTCTGGATAAATATCAACTACAAAATCGGCATCTGCTGAATATAGATAATATTCCCAAATGCTAGAGAGCCAAAGGAAGGTGTAGTCGCAAATTGTATTTACATGCTTAGTAATTGGGTCTGCGCCCCTTAGCATACGCATTGTTCTTTTTACAATATCGTTATTATTCGCAAGATAGTAGTTTACAAAATACGACTGATATGCATCCCCACTCCACACCCATCTATCGCGCTTTATTCCATCGAAAAAGCCCTCACGAGAGTTTAGTAGCATTGTATATGCGCAAACATCCCAAAGCTTATTTACAAGTGCGTCGTCACATTTGAACGCGCCCTTGTTTTTGAGTGGAAGGTATTCAAAGGCAACGCTTACTCGGCAATTTTCGCACACAACAGGAACAAACACATATCTAAAGGCAACGGCGTGCGAGGTGTATTTTCCATTTTTAGGCTTTACATTAAGGCCTATGTTTGCATATTTTACATCAAGTGCCTCTTCTCTGCTTTCGCCAAGAGATACAAAAAGCACCTCGTCTGTATCAAGCCCTGAAATTGTAATCTTGCCAAAGGTTTCCTTGCCAAGGTCGAAAAGCATTCCACCATTTATTTTCTCGCATGAAATGGGGCGTTGCCTTTTGTATGAAAATTTAAAAATTTCAGGGTTATCCTCTAGACTTGTATAAAGCTCACTTTCTCCTGCGTGTCTGCCAGAATTATCATCATTTTCTGCAACCACCCAGCTTCTATCCGTTGCAAAGGTATCACCTATACAATAAAAGGCTGGAAAGCCCTCTGCCTTAAAGCCACACATCGTTACAGTATGAGTGCCTGCTGGAAGTGTTATTTTACTTCCACTGTTATATTTCATATCGTCAATAACGAGGCAAGAAGTGTCTGTATTTGAGAAAAATTCTATCGTTTCCTCTTTATCTATTGTTGCAGTTTTAGTTAGCCTTGCATTGTGTCTTGGCGCATCAACTCTCCACATTGGGTAATAGTAAACGCTTCTCGTTTCTCCGTTTTCATAGGTGCGAGTTGAGGTGCGTCTATTATGCAAAAGCATTCCATGATATAGCTCAAAGCTACCTGGATACCATATCCATTTTGATTTTTTCATATTTTCTCCTTGAATATTAAAGCTTACAGTTAAATGTTACCACATTTACACTGTAAAGTCAAGTAAGTATAAAGAAAACAGCCCACTAGGTAGGCTGTTTTTATTATTTGCTTTGAATGTATTCATCTATTGCAGAGGCAGCCGATTTGCCTGCTCCCATTGCCAAAATTACGGTTGCAGAGCCTGTTACGGCATCTCCACCAGCAAACACGCCCTCACGAGAGGTTTTTCCTACCTCGTTTGTGACAATTCCACCACGAGGTCCAATCTCAAGATTGCTTGTTGTGTTTTTGATTAATGGATTTGGTGATGTGCCAAGAGCCATTATTACTGAGTCAAGCTCAAGCACAAATTCGCTATTTTGTATCTCCACAGGTGAGCGTCTGCCACTTGCATCAGGTTCTCCAAGCTCCATTTTTACACACTTCATTCCACATACTGTGCCATTAAGTGGGTCGCGCTTGTTATCAGGATTGTGATAGCCGATAATCTCCACAGGGTTCGTCAAGGTATCAAAAACGATGCCCTCCTCAATTGCGTGTTCTATCTCCTCCTTACGAGCAGGAAGCTCCTCCATTCCTCGTCTATAAACGATATGAACATCGGCACCAAGTCGCTTTGCACATCTTGCTGCGTCCATAGCTACATTTCCACCACCGACAACGGCAACGCGCCTTGCATGCAGGATTGGGGTTGAGCTATTTTCGCGATATGCCTTCATAAGATTTATTCTTGTCAAGAACTCGTTTGCAGAATATACGCCTATTAGGTTTTCGCCATTTATGCCCATAAACTTAGGAAGACCTGCACCTGTACCTATAAATACAGCCTCAAAGCCCTCCTCACTCATAAGCTCGTCAATTGAAATTGATTTACCTACTACGGTGTTGGTTTCTATTGTTACGCCAAGCGCTATAAGACCATCTATTTCCATTTGAACAATGGATTTTGGCAAACGGAACTCTGGGATTCCATAAACAAGCACTCCACCTGCAAGATGCAACGCCTCAAATATAGTTACCTCATAGCCCTTTTTTGCAAGGTCTGATGCGCATGCAAGACCAGCCGGACCAGAGCCAATAACTGCGACCTTGTGTCCGTTAGATTTGATTTTATCAGGCCACACCTTGGCCTTTGAGTTGTGGTAGTCAGCAACAAAGCGCTCTAGTCTACCGATTCCTACGCTTTCACCCTTTAAGCCTCTTACACATTTGCTTTCGCACTGTCTTTCCTGTGGACATACGCGTCCACATACGGCAGGAAGGCTTGATGCCTCGGAGATTATTTCGTATGCCTCCTCAAATTTTCCCTCTGCCACCTTAGCGATAAATGCTGGTATGTGAACCTTTACAGGACAGCCTGCTACGCAAGGCATATTTTTGCAATTTAAGCATCTTTTTGCCTCGTCTATTGCCTGCTCCTCGGTGTAGCCAAGCGCCACCTCGTCGAAGTTTTTGTTTCTTATATCTGGAGCTTGAGTGGGCATTTCATTCTTCTTAAGAGACATATTAGCCATTACTCTACCTCCTTTTTAAAGAGATTACAAGCGTCTGTGTGTGCGTGGCGCTCAAATTCCTTATACATTGTCGAGCGCTCCATCGCCTCGTCAAAGTCTATTTGATGCGCGTCAAATTCAGGCCCATCAACGCAAGCAAACACTGTTTTTCCACCTACGCTTAAGCGACAGCCACCGCACATACCTGTGCCATCTATCATAATTGGGTTCATTGATGCTACGGTTTTTATGCCATGCTCCTTTGTGAGAAGGCTGACAAACTTCATCATTACAAGAGGACCGATTGTGATTACCTCATCGTATTGCTCACCACTCTCGATAAGCGACTTCAAGGCATCTGTTACAAGTCCCCTTTGTCCTGCGCTTCCATCATCGCTCATAAGCACAAACTTATCGGATACACTCTTGAATTCGTCCTCTAATATCACAAGCTCCCTTGACCTAAAGCCCACTATTGAGTGCACCTCACAGCCAAGGCTATGAAGCTTTTTAGCCACAGGGTATGCAATGGCACAGCCAACGCCACCACCAACAACGGCTACCTTTTTTAGCCCATCTGTGTGTGTTGCCTTGCCAAGAGGTCCTACAAAATCGTGTAGGCAATCTCCCACCATCATATGATTTAATTTTTCAGTTGTAGCGCCTACCACTTGAAAAATAATTGTTACAGTTTCCTTTTCTCTGTCGTAATCGGCAATTGTAAGTGGAATTCTTTCTCCATCCTCGTCGGTACGAAGAATTATAAACTGTCCAGCCTCTGCCTTTTTTGCCACCCTTGGGGCGTGTATAACAAGCCTTGTTACAGTATTGTTTAGCTCTTGTCTTTCTAGAATTTCGTACATTTTATACCTTACTTTGATAATTTTTCCTTCAAAATTTGATAAAAGCTTTTATCAGTGATTTTTATTATTTTAGCACTATGCTGTGCGCGCCTTACCTTAATGACATCTCCGTTTTCGAGTGGGAAGCGAATATCGCCATCTACAACGACACATGGTGCGCCTGTCTCATTTATAGTTTCAAAGCTTACCTCTATCTCTGTTTCATCGCCACCATCAATTACGATAGATGAGTGTGGGAAATATTTTGCACACACGGGCGTAATTACAATACTATTTGAGGTTGGTGTCAAAACAGGACCACCTGCTGATAGGTTATATGAGGTTGAGCCTGTTGGGGTTGCAACAATAACTCCATCTCCAACAAGTGTTTCTGTGTGCTTAGTGTTTATCATAACCTCAAGGCTTAGGGCGTGAAGCAGGGTTGAGCGATGAACGCTTGCCTCATTTAAGCTGATAAATGTAAGCACTACCTCTCCATTTCTTATTACCTCACCCTCTAGCATTAAGCGATTTTCAATTTCATAATTGCCAGATACGAGGCGAGAAAGTCCCTCCATTGGGGTTTCTGAGCCTATTTCCGAGAGATAGCCAAGATGACCAAAGTTTATGCCGAAAAGTGGAATGTCAAGTCCATAAAAGCGCTTCGCCGAGCGAAGAATTGTGCCATCGCCACCCAACACCACAGCAAGAGATGCATTCTTATCAACGCTATCGCCGTCATTATACATTTGAACCCTATAACCCTTGCTAATTAGGAATTCCTTAGCAATGCCTGCAAACTCTACACTTTTTTGCTTTTGAGTATTTGCAACTATTATGGCAGTTTTCATAGCTACCTCCTTTAAAATAATACTTTATGTAATTTTAGCACTAATTTTATTTATTGTCAATTATTATTTTATATTTATAACAATTTTAAGACAGAAAGAGCAAACACAAGGAGTGTGTCTGCTCTTTTTTGTTAATTTTTCACGCAATTATTGCTTACGCCAAGCCATTGACTTATCAAAGGCTGGGTTATAGCCGTAGAAGTTCTTTTCATTCATTTTATCCTGTGCTATGCGAAGTGCATCGGCAAAGCGCTGATAGTGAACTACCTCTCTTGCCCTCAGGAATTTTATTGCGTCGCAAACATCAGGGTCATCTACCAGCCTCAATATATTATCGTAGGTTGCTCTTGCCTTTTGCTCGGCTGCCAGGTCCTCGTGAAGGTCTGCCAGCACATCTCCCTTGGACTGGAACTGTGATGCCGAAT
>JAGALI010000216.1 GCA_017625275.1 Clostridia bacterium | reverse complement strand
GGGCGCTCTTGTAAATGGTGACAAGGTTCAGCTTATTGGTTTTGGTACATTTGAGGTTAAGGCTATCGCAGCTAAGACTGGTATCAACCCACAAACTAAGGAGAAGATTACAATTCCTGCTAAGAAGGCAGTTAAATTCTCTGTTGGTAAGGCTCTTAAGGATAAAGTTAACGCTTAAGTGTTAAAATAAAATAAATCCTGCGTAAATTCGCAGGATTTATTTTTGGTATAAATATGAGAATAGATAAGTTTTTAAAGGTTTCAAGAATAATTAAAAGACGTACCGTCGCAAATGAAGCATGTGATTCCTCTCATGTTCAAGTTAATGGAAGGACTGTAAAGGCATCTTATGATGTCAAAGAGGGAGATGTTATAGAAATCACATTTGGAGAAAAGACCTTGAAAATAAAGGTCTTGGATGTCAAGGATGTGGTTAGGAAAAATGATGCTTCTGCACTTTATGAGGTTATTTGCTAATAATCAATGCTCGAGTAATAAACTCGGGCATTTTTTCATATCTATAAATATAGGTAAATAGCTGGGGGAGAATCATATGAATCTGCAAGAGGCAACAAGTATAAAGCATGATGTTCTAATAAAAGCAAGAAATAGAACCGAAATGACAGGAATAAATGATGTTACAAGCTTTGACGATGGAACTATAGTTGCACAAAGCGAAGAGTTTGGAGTTTCTGTCGAGGGGGAAAACCTAAAAATAGAAAAATTTAATTCTGAAAGCGGGGAGCTAGTCTTAAATGGCAAAATAAATGGAATTTTTTATTTTACTAGCTCTCCCCAAAAAAAGAAAAAATCAATTATAGATATATTTAAATAATGGAATTTTCTATATTAAAGCAAATATATATTATTCTTTTGTCAATACCTTTTGGTATGATATTTGGAGCTTTTTATGATATTATAAGAGTATTGAGATCGCTTTTAGGAATAAATTACATAAACAAATTCACCGAGAATCTAAAAAAAATAAGACTCAAGTTGATTGATAATCCTTTGCTGAAGGAAAAGCAGAGAACCAAGTTAAGAGAAGGTGTAATTCTATTAATTACTGATTTTGCTTATTTTCTTATTTTAACAATTGCTCTTATTATATTTATATATTACTTAAACGATGGTATCGTAAGGTGGTATATTTTTGCTGGCACAATGGCAGGTTTGCTAATATATTATTTTACTATTGGAAAGCTTGTAATATCAATTTCTGAGTACATTACATTTTTTATCAAAATTCTTTTTGAATATTTATTCTTTTTCTTGAAATATCCATTTTGCAGGGCGATCAGATATTTAAAACCGGTTTTTAGGAGACTAAAGAGTGGCATAACACATTTGATTTCAAAAAAAGAAAAGGTTAAGAAAAAAGCCACTAAAAGAGTTGAAATAATTCATGCTGGTAAAAGCAATATTTCAATTTAATATTTATATAATTTAAAAATTTAATAAAATTAAAATCAAAAATCACCACTAAAGTGGTGATTTTTGAATGCTTGAAACTAAAGGCTAACAGTTATTTTACAGAGCAAGAGCCGTTAGAGCATTTGTCTAGTACAAATGACTCACAATCCACACATTGAGAAACAGTTGGGTTGCATTCGTGAGTTCCAATTGAAACGGTGTCAAGAACACAATAATTTGTTGTTTTTGCATGATTAGCACATGATTTTACTGTGCAGTGAATACAATGATTAGCTTTGTTATCCATAATAAACTCCTACATAATAATTGAAATCCTTTGATTTCATATTTTATAATGTACAATAAAGGCTTGATTAATACAAAGTTATAAAAAATAAGTATTGACAATCATTTTTTTGCGTGATATAATATCAAGCGTATCTAGGTGTAGCGAAGCTGGTTATCGCGCTACTCTGGGGGGGTAGAGACCGTGAGTTCGAATCTCACCACTTAGACCAGGACTAAAAGAGACAGTTAAAACTGTCTCTTTTCTTTGTTTATGCACCTTCTCAGACTTTTTTGTTTCGCGAAAATAGCCATTCTAAAGCTCCACCAATTGTTAATTTTCGTGTGCAGTTATACTTTACATAGTTTACTAAATAGTTTTGATATAATATAAAATAGATATTGATTTTTAGTATATATTATGATAAAATAAATTAATAATACATAAAAATAGGAGCTTTTATGGGACTTTTTACTAATAAAACATTGATGATAACCGGAGGAACTGGATCGTTTGGAAATGCTGTTCTTAATAGGTTTTTACAAAGTGATATTGGAGAAATTAGAATTTTTTCTCGTGATGAGAAAAAGCAAGATGATATGAGACATGAATTTCAAGCGAAAATGCCTGAAGTGTCTGATAAAATTAAATTTTATATAGGTGATGTTCGTGATCTAGCTTCTGTGAAAAATGCGATGCACGGAGTAGATTATATTTTTCATGCAGCGGCTTTAAAACAGGTTCCTTCCTGCGAGTTCTTTCCAATGGAGGCTGTTAAAACTAATGTAATTGGTACTGATAACGTCCTAACTGCGGCTATTGAGGAAGGCGTTAAAACTGTTGTTTGCCTTTCAACTGATAAGGCTGCATATCCTGTTAATGCTATGGGAACTAGTAAGGCTATGATGGAGAAGGTTATTGTGGCCAAATCCCGTACTGTATCGCCTGAAAAGACAAAAATTTGTTGCACTCGTTACGGAAATGTAATGTGTAGTAGAGGTTCTGTAATTCCACTTTGGATTGAACAAATAAGAAACGGCCAGCCAATAACTATAACTGAGCCTACCATGACTCGCTTTATTATGTCTCTTGATGAAGCTGTTGATCTTGTTCTTTTTGCGTTTGAAAAGGGTGTTAGTGGAGATATTTTGGTTCAAAAAGCACCTGCATGCACAATAATGACCCAAGCACAGGCTGTTTGTGAGCTTTTTGGTGGAAATAAAGAGGATATAAAAATCATTGGAATTCGTCACGGTGAAAAAATGTACGAAACCCTTCTTACCAACGAAGAGTGCGCAAATGCTATTGATATGGACAAGTTCTATCGCGTTCCTGCAGATACTCGAGGACTTAATTATGATAAGTATTTTATTGAGGGCGACAAAAAACGCAATTTACTTTCCGAATTTAATAGTAATAATACGGAGTTGCTTTCTGTAGACCAGGTTAAGGAAAAACTTCTTGAATTGCAATATATTAAAGATGAGTTGCAAAAAATGGAGGAAGAGAAATGAATTTTCTTGTGCTAGGTTGCAACGGAATGGCAGGTCATACAATTTCTTTGTATCTTAAAGAGCAAGGACACGAGATTTTAGGCTTTGATCTTTCTAAATCTAAATATGTTAATAGTGTTGCTGGTGATGCTAGAAACACAGATTTTCTTGGAAAATTAATCAAAGAAGGCAACTATGATTCTGTTATAAATTGTATTGGAATATTAAACCAATATGCAGAGAACAACAAGGCGCTCGCATCTTTTTTAAATTCATATTTGCCTCATTTTCTTGCAGATATAACACGCGATATGGATACACAAATCATACATATGAGCACGGATTGTGTTTTTTCTGGAAAAAAAGGTTGTTATACGGAAGATGATTTTTGTGATGGAGAAACATTTTATGATAGATCAAAAGCCCTTGGTGAATTAAATGACAATAAAAATGTTACGCTTAGAAATTCTATTGTCGGTCCAGATATAAATCCTAAAGGCATTGGCTTGCTAAATTGGTTTTTGCAACAAGAGGATGAAGTTAATGGATTTTCCAAAGCAATCTGGACGGGTCAAACTACACTTCAATTAGCAAAAACTATGGAAATTGCCGCTAAAGAAAAGGCCTGTGGTCTTTTCAATGCTGTTCCTGATCATTCTATTTCTAAATATGATTTGTTAAAGCTTTTTAACCATTATTTTAGAGATGATAAGATAAAAATCAATTCTGTTGATGGTGTTAATTTGGATAAATCTTTGAAAAGAACAAAATATGAATTTTCATACTTAATTCCTGATTATGAAAAAATGGTTTTTGAATTAGCAGAATGGGTTTTAAAACACAAGGATATGTATCCTCATTATTTCAAAGATTAAACTTGAAAGGATTTTTATGAAAAAACTAAAGCTTATGACAATTTTGGGAACTCGTCCCGAAATTATAAAAATGTCTGCTATAATAAAAAAATGTGATAAATACTTTGATCACATTCTTGTTCATACGGGTCAAAATTACGATTATACATTGAATGAGATTTTTTTCAAAGAGCTAGGATTGCGTGCTCCAGATTATTACCTTGGCGTGGTTGGAGAAAATTTGGGGCAAACAATGGGAAATGTCATATCTAAATCCTATGAGTTAATGCAAGCAATAAAGCCAGATGCAGTTATTGTGCTTGGTGACACAAATTCTTGCCTTTCTGTTCTTTCCGCGAAACGATTAAAAATTCCAACTTTTCATATGGAAGCTGGAAATCGTTGTAAGGATGAAAATTTGCCTGAGGAAGTTATTCGTAGAATAATAGATGTTACAAGTGATATAAATCTCTGCTATTCTGAAAATGCAAGAAGATATATTCTTGATACAGGAGTTAAGCCAGAGTATACGCATGTTGTGGGATCTCCAATGGCAGAAGTATTAGGATCGTGTATTGATAAAATCAAAAATAGTAATATTCTTTCAGAGTTAGGCCTTGAAAAAGGAAAATATATATTGCTTTCAGCGCACAGAGAAGAGAATATTGATATTGAGGAAAACTTTTTATCTTTGATGAATGCAGTCAATGCAATGGCAGAACAATATAACATTCCTGTTTTATATTCGTGTCATCCTAGAGCAAAGAAATTTATAGAGCAACGCGGATTCGTATTTGATAAGAGAGTTATACAACACCAACCTCTCGGATTTTTTGATTATAACAAACTTCAACAGAATGCATTTTGTGTGGTTTCGGATAGTGGAACATTGCCTGAAGAAAGTGCATATTTCAGTTTCCCAGCTGTTTCCGTTAGAACTTCTACAGAACGTCCAGAAGCTATGGAAAAAGGTGTTTTTACGCTAGGTTCTATTTCTACAGAGCAAGTGCTTCAGGCGGTTAATTTGGCTACTGAAATGGCTCGAAACTGTGATTTTGCTGATAAGGTTCCTTCGTACACCGATGAAAATGTTTCAACAAAGGTCGTAAAAATCATACAATCCTATACGGGAATTGTAAACAAGATGGTTTGGAGAAAAAATTAAAATAAGAAGAGGCTTAACCTTCCGGTTAAACCTCTTTTGTTATTTAAGAATATATTTTGGTTCAGCAAGCCCCTTTATACAATCTCCAGAGATGATTGCTTTTGCGACATCCTTGCGAGAAGGAAGCTCGTACATTATAGAGGTCATGGTTTCTTCCATTATTGCACGAAGACCACGCGCGCCAGTTGAGCGCTCAAGCGATTTTTCTGCAACAGCAACAAGAGCATCGTCTGTAAATTCAAGCTCTATGCCATCAATTTCAAAAAGCTTCTTATATTGCTTAATAATAGAGTTTTTCGGTTCACTAAGAATTTTAACAAGAGCGTCCTTATCAAGACTTTCAAGACCAACAATTACAGGTAAACGACCTACAAGCTCAGGAATAAGACCATATTTTACAATGTCGTGAGCAGTAACATCCTCGAATACCTTTGAGTTGTTGTCCTTCTTTTTGCTTTTTATATCGCCACCAAATCCCATAAGCTGTTTGCCCTTGCGGGACTCGATGATATCTGAAAGACCATCAAAAGCACCACCACATATAAATAAAATATTTTCAGTGTTAATTTTTATGAACTCTTGATTTGGATGCTTTCTTCCACCTTGTGGGGGGACGTTTGCAACAGTGCCTTCAAGAATTTTCAACAGTGCCTGTTGGACACCCTCGCCAGATACATCACGAGTAATGGAACGATTTTCGCTTTTTCTTGATATTTTATCAATTTCGTCAATATAAATAATGCCTTTTTCAGCCTTTTTTACATCGAAATCAGCAGCTTGAATAAGTCTTAGAAGAATATTTTCAACATCCTCGCCAACATAGCCGGCCTCAGTAAGAGTAGTCGCATCTGCAATAGCAAAGGGAACCTTGAGTGCACGTGCTAAAGTTTGAGCCAAATAAGTCTTTCCAACTCCAGTTGGGCCGATAAGAAGAACATTGCTTTTTTGAATATCAACATCATTTTCATTAGAATTGATTTCTTTTTGTTCGTTATATAGAAGTCTCTTATAATGATTATAAACTGCGACAGAAAGAGTTATTTTTGCTTTATCTTGTCCAATAACATATTCGTCTAAAATAGCTTTTATTTCTGTTGGAGTGGAAAGAGAAGATTGCTCTAGACTTGCTTCACTTGTTCCTTCCTTCATTTCCTCAAAGTATTCATCGATAATATTAGAGCACGCATCAATACACTCATTACATATGCATGCACCGGTTGGAGAAGGAATTAGAAGCTCAACATGCTTCTCAGTTCTTCCACAAAAGGAACATCTTTTTGTAGTATCACTCATGATTAAACTCTCTTGTCAATTACTTTATCAATAAGGCCATAAGCCATAGCTGCATCTGCAGACATGAAGTTATCACGCTCTGTGTCACGCTCAATAACCTCAAGAGGCTGATTTGTGTTTTTAGCGAGAATTGAGTTAAGTCTTTCCCTTGTGCCAAGAATATGATCAGCATGAATTTTGATATCAGTAGCCTGACCACGAGTTCCGCCGAGAGGCTGGTGAATCATAATTTCGCTATTAGGAAGAGCAAGACGCTTGCCCTTAGCGCCAGAAGAAAGAAGAAAAGCGCCCATGCTTGCAGCCATACCAATACAAATAGTAGAAACATCGCATTTAATGTAGTTCATTGTGTCATAAATAGCCAATCCTGCAGAAACACTTCCACCAGGGCTATTAATATATAGACAAATATCCTTGTCAGGATCCTTAGCTTCAAGATAGAGAAGCTGAGCAACCACCAAAGAAGCAGTTGTGTCGTTCACTTCATCACAAAGGAAAACAATTCTGTCCTCAAGAAGTCTAGAGTAGATGTCGAAAGAGCGCTCGCCTCTATTGCTTTGCTCAATGACCATAGGTACATATGCCATAATTAAACCTCCTAAAAATAAGTTTAAATTACCGCTGTATTAATAAAAACACAGCGGTAACGAATTACAAATGTTAATTTTATGCCTTAATAACTGCGTTTGCTTTAACAAAATCAACTGCTTTCTTAACGCACAAGTCAGCTTTAATAGCATCAGCTTCAACAAGCTCCTTAACCTTATCAAGCTCAAGACCATAAGCGCCAGCAAGATTGCCGTATTCAGCGTCGATCTCCTCAGCAGTAGCATCAAGACCTTCAAGCTCAACAATTTTTTCAAGAGCAAGACGAGTTTTAACCTGTCTTTCAGCCATAGGCATAAACTGCTCACGCATAGATTCAAGAGTTTGACCAGTATACTTGCAATAAGTAGCGAGATCGAGACCTTGCATTCTAAGTCTAGAATCATAGTCGCGAACAAAGTTTTCAGCCTCTGCATCGTATATAGCAGTAGGAATATCAGCAACAAGAGCGTTAGTTAAAGCGTCAATGATTTGTGCTTCAACAGCATTTTCAGCCTCTTGCTCATTTTTCTTTTCAAGTTTTGCCTTAACATCAGCTTTATATTCATCAACTGTGTTAAATTCACTTACATCTTTAACAAATTCGTCATCAAGCTCAGGAAGCTCGTTAAACTTTATGCCGTTAAGAGAAATTTTGAAAATTGCGTCCTTGCCAGCAAGCTCAGCAGAGTGGTACTCTTCAGGGAATTTAACTGTAATATCAAACTTTTCTCCGATGTTGTGACCAATGATTTGCTCCTCAAAGCCAGGAATGAAGCTTCCAGAGCCAATAGCAAGACTATAATTTTCAGCCTTACCACCCTCGAATGCAACACCATCACAGAAGCCCTCATAGTCAATAACAGCGAGATCGCCATTTTGAACAGCACGATCGGTTACATCAACAGTACGTGAGTTTCTTTGACGAACCATATCAATGTCAGCGTTAATATCTTCCTCTGTAACTACCTTAACATTCTTTTCAACCTCAATGCCCTTATAGTTGTTGAGCTCTACCTCAGGCTTTACATAGAATTTAGCCTTAAGCATAACGCCATTATCATCAATTGAGATGATGTCAAATTCAGGACGGCTAACAACCTTAAGATCGGCCTCCTTAATAGCTGTTTCATAAGCATCAGGAATTATTTCATTTACAGCATCCTCATAGAAAACACCCTTGCCGTACATCTTTTCGATCATAGAGCGAGGAGCCTTACCCTTTCTGAAGCCTGGAACGTTGATCTTCTTAACTTCCTTGCGATATACCTTTTCGATAGCCACCTCAAAAGTATCCTTGTCAACATCAAATTCGATTTCGTAAAGGTTCTTTTCAACCTCTGTGGTTTTTTTCAAAGCCATTTTTATTTCCTCCAAAAGTATGGTTTTTAATATTCTATAACATTATATATAAATAAAAGCAAAAAGTCAATATAAATTTGCAAATTAAATTTGAAAATTTTAATATTCCTCTGGCATAAGTATCATAGGGACAAAGTTTAGATAGTCAGCAGAAACAAGAGTAAAATCAATTCCGTCGTAGGTGGTTGTCTTTGGGACATTATAAACGCCATGAATGTGACCAAAATAGCAGTGTTTAATCTTAAATTCCTTTAAAATTTCAATGATTGGCTCACATACAAAAGAACCGAAAACAGGTGGGAAGTGAAGGAATACCAGTATTTGCTTTGATGTATCACCCTTAAGCTTAAGAGCCTCATCTAAGCTCATGCGAAGTCTAGCGCTTTCTCGCGCTACAATTTTTTCATATTCAACATCGTCTCTTGCGACATTTTGAAGCTTTTCGTCGATGTACCACCCTCTAGTACCACAAACGACATAATCCTCCACCTCGTAGGCGTTATTGAATAAAAAATCGATTGTTTTGAAGCCTTTCTTTGCTAAATAAGCTCGATTTTTGGACATTGTACCCCACCAGTAGTCATGGTTCCCTTTGCCTAAAAGCTTCTTTCCAGGAAGGGATTCTAAAAATTTAAAATCCTCATCTGCATCGTCTAAGTTAATAGACCAGGAAATATCTCCTGGAATTATTACGGTGTCAGTATCGTTTACGATAGCACACCAATATTTTTTTATTTTATTTACATAATCCTGCCATCTGTTGCCAAAAATATCCATTGGCTTATTAGAGGATAACGGCAGATGAAGATCAGCTATCGTAAATACAGACATAAATTCTCCTACACTAGATTTTTAAAAAAAGAAAAAGCATTATCAAAGAAAATTTTATTAGCAATCTTTTCGTCATAAGTGGATTCGATTCTAAAATAAAGCTTTTTAAGATCTGAAATTCCAGAGATTTTTAATGGCAGAGAAGAAACTCCATCAAAATCACAGCCTAAACAAATTTTGTTTTCCCAACCAAGACATAAAAAGGCATCAATGTGGTTTAAAATATCGTCAATAGTAGCATATCCACTGCTTGACAGGTGCTCTGGACATAAGCAAATTCCTACAATTCCGCCTAGAGAAGCAAGCTCGTAAAACTGCTTGCTAGATAAATTTCTTTTATGATTACATACAGATAAGCAATTCGAATGTGATGCAATGGGAGGTGCGCCGAATAAGGCACAAATATTCATAATATCATAGGCAGATTCGACTGATGCGTGAGAAATATCAACTAAAATCCCAAGCTCTAGCATGCGACAAATGGCATTTTTTCCAAATTCCGTAAGACCTACAGAAGTGTCCCAAGCTCCACCAATTGAATTAATACCCTTCCATACAGGTGTAATGATTCTTACTCCATCAGAAAAAAACTGGTCAACTCTGGATAAATCATCTTCAATTATTCGTGCATCTTCAATAGCTAAAATAAATGTACTATTTGATAGATTAGAAAAATTATTAGCAAATAGAACCTTTTGATTTTTAGCATACTCTACAATATTCAAATATTGTAAATATCCGTCATGATCATTAAGACGATCGTCAGTCCAAATTGCCATAACTTGATTGTAAGTGGAAAAATCTGCAGCTTTATCAAGTGAAATATGTAGTGGAGATGACCAAAGAGAATAAGAGCCTAAATATGCCTTTAAAAGAGTATCACAATGTAAATCAAAAAGTGAAATCATATTACCTCAAAAAGCGTTTTCAATATAATTTAAATCACACACCTTGAGCTTATTGTTAGTAAATTCAACAAAAATCTCGCAAACATCCATTCTTGGCTGCTTGGAGGCATGCTTTTTAGAAAGCGTTTTGATATAGTAATATGCAAATTTTAACAGATTAGTTCGCTTTGAGTGAGTAACAGCATCAGATGGTCGACCAAAATTAGCTTTGTCAAGGCGTCTGGTTTTTACCTCTACAAAGCAAACAAAATCCTTATTAGTGGCTATAATATCAGTTTCAAGATGACCCAAACGGCTATTTCTTGATAAAATTTTGAATTTATTTTTCTTTAAAAATTTAACGCAAGCGCTTTCGCCAAAATCGCCCACTTGTTTTTTTGTTGGCTCAGTCATTGTTAAGGAATTTTAAGAAGCTAGTACGATGAACAGGGCATGGACCATATTTTTTTATAGCATCCATATGAGCCTTAGTTCCGTATCCTTTATGCTTAGCGAAGCCATAGTCAGGATATTCCTTGTCGTATTCTAGACACATACGGTCACGAGTAACCTTGGCGAGAATTGAAGCAGCAGCAATTGAAGGAACAGTAGCATCACCCTTTATGACTGTTTTGGTTGGAATGCTAAATCCCTTGGATTGGTTTCCGTCAATTAAAGCCATATCAGCAGGTACACTTAAGCCCTCAATGGCACGCTTCATGGCCAGCATAGTTGCATTTAATATATTTAGCTCTTCTATTTCTTCAACGGTTGCAAAGGCAACACAGTAAGAAATGGCGTTTTCTTTAATAATATCAAAAAGTGCCTCGCGTTTTTTCTCGGTGAGCTTTTTAGAGTCGTTAAGTCCTTCTAAAATGAAACCTTCAGGTAAGATGCAAGCAGCAGCAACAACAGGACCCATAAGGGGACCACGACCTGCCTCGTCAACGCCACAAATCATTTTTATAGAGTCGCATTTGAATGCTTTTTCAAATTCATAATCAAGCATTTTTGTCCTCCGGAGCTTCAATTGTAATATTTCCAATTTTTGCGCTTCTAAATTCCTCGAGAAGAGTGCTCGCAGTACGTTCAGTGTTGATTTCTCCACCAGAAATCAAAAATCCGCGCTTTCTACCAACAAGCTCAAACACCTCATAATCCATATCACAGGCATCAAGCTCCGTTTGCGTGATTTTATATCGTGCCATAAATGCTTCTGGTGCAATTTTACGAAGGCGTGAGCAGAGAAGAACAGCAATATATTCTACATCTAGAATTGCATCCTTAATAGCACCAGTGATTGCGAGGTTTTCTCCAACCACCTTTTCTTCAAATTTAGGCCAAAGGACTCCAGGCATATCCATAAGATCAAGTCCTATAGTAGTAGGAATCCATTGCTTATTAAGAGTAACACCGGGACGATTTTCAACCTTTGCCTTTTTTGAGCCACAAAGCCTATTAATGAGTGATGATTTTCCTACATTTGGAATGCCTACAAACATTGCCTTTAGCTTCCTACCACTCATTCCTTTGTCTTCGTATCGCTTTAATTTATCCGAAAGAATTTCCTTTACACTTGAGGCTAGAGCAGAAAAGCCTTCACCAGAAACACAGTCAACAGCAATGGCGTATTTTCCTTGTGCCTTGTAATACTCAATCCATTTTTTTGTCATAGCCTTGTCGGCGATAGAGCATTTGTTAAGTACAGTCAAGCAAGGCTTATCACCAATTATTTTCGAAATTTCTGGGTTTTTTGAGCTATATGGAATTCTAGCATCAAGAATTTCAACAATAATATCAACCTCTTTTAGATTTTCTGTGATCAATCGGCGAGTTTTCGCCATATGTCCAGGAAACCATTGAATTACATCGGATTGCATATCTACCTCTTATTTAACACTTCCAATTTTTTGTAATGGCAAGATTCTAAATACAACCTTGCCCAAAATTTCATTTTCATCAATGAAGCCGATTCTTTTATCACGGCTGTCGTACGAATTATTTCTGTTGTCTCCCATTATAAAAACACAGCCCTCTGGTACAGTTGCTGTATAAACATAATCACTTACGGAGATAAATCCATCATTTGTTATGGGATAATATGGTACTGATTCGTCATTGAAATTAGCATAATTTTCTTCAACAAGCTGTCCATTAATATATACATTAAAAGAGCGATCAAAAGGGAAATTATATTCTATTGTTATTTGTTGACCCTCGGTTGCAATAACACGCTTTACTAGTGCAGTTTCATGCTTTTTTGTTTGGATAACAACAATATCACCATTATCTGGCTCGTACGAAAAGAAAGGGTTAGAAACAATCAAATAATCCTTGTTAGAAAGTGTTGGAACCATAGATTTACCATCAACAACACTTAGCTTGGCAAGAAAAACAAATATGAAAATAACAAAGACAATAGCCATAACAATAGATTCTAAGGTTTCATAAATGGTAGAAACATTCTTGCTTATAGGCTTAACTTCTGTTGTAAAATCCTCTTGCATATATAAATCTCCTAAAATTTTAAACAATAACACATAATATTGTACCACAAAAAGGAAAAATTAACAATACTTTTTTAAAATAAATATAAATATTATAGATAAGAAAAAATTTTTAAAAAAATAAAAAAAGTGCTTGCAATTTAAAAATATCTGTGATATAATGTCCCCAAGTGTGCAGTTATGCACCAACGGGGTGGTCCGCTGCGGGCTCTGTATGAACACCCTATGATTAAATGGAGGGCGCTGAAATGGATAAGATCCAAGCACTTGTAAACGAGCAATTGAAAACAGAAGTACCAGAGTTCGGTATCGGTGATACTGTAAAGGTACACAACCTCATCAAAGAGGGAACAAGAGAAAGAATCCAAATTTTTGAAGGCACCGTAATTGCAAAGCACGGTGGCGGAATCTCCGAAACCTTCACCGTAAGACGTGTTGCTTATGGTTGTGGTGTTGAAAAGACATTCCCACTTCATTCTCCTCACGTAGCTAAGGTTGAGGTTACCAGAGTTGGTAAGGTTAGAAGAGCAAAGCTCTATTACCTTCGCGACAGAGTTGGTAAGGCTTCCAAGGTTAAGGAGCAAATCTAAGTTTCTTAGAAAAGAAAACATCTCCGTTGAAAACAACGGAGATTTTTCTTTATCTATATTTGCGTGCCTTGATTTTAGGCTTTTTTTTATCCTTTTTTCTGGATAAAAAGGCAAATACGGTTGATAAAATAGGTATTATCGCCCTCAAAATGATATTTTCTGTATTTGGATCGTCTTGAATAAAAATGGCAAAAAATAGTGTTGTTATATAAATCATACATCCTAAAATAAGCCCACCAAAAAGCCATTTTTGTGAATTTATCCTTGTTAAAGCGATAGAGCATATTGCAACGGATAAATATAAAGAGGCAAGAGAAGCTATTTCGATTTTGGCTGTAGGATTAGTCGTGTTATAAAAAATACCTGAAAATATCAGAATAAAAGCGGTGGATAAAAGGGCGAAGACTCCAGTGAAAATAAGACATCTTATAAGAAGAGTGGCAAAAGAGAGAGAAGTGGCATTTTCTCCGTTATAACCTCTTTGGACAGTTGTATTCATAATAAAAACCTCGCAAACAATACTTATACTAAAGTATATTTGCGAGATTTTAAATATATGAAATTATTTTTCCTCAGCAATTGTTTCTTCCGTAGGAGCCTCAACAGCCTCAGCCTTTTTATCTGCCTTGTCATCAATCTTTTCAACCTTATCGATTTTAGCAGACTTTTCTTCCTTAGCGTCAGCGTTATCCATAGGAACCTCACCACGCTTTTGGGCGGCGCTTACATCTACATTTCTAACAGCAGTGCGTAAAAATCTGATTTTTGTTTTATCTCTGCTTGTTTCAATTGTGATGGTCTCGTCCTTAATGCTTACGATTTCGCCAACAATTCCACCGATAGTAGTGATTTCATCGCCAACCTCAAGGTTAT
>JAGALI010000215.1 GCA_017625275.1 Clostridia bacterium | reverse complement strand
TAACATAAATACATTTATCAAAATTGTATGCTTGCTTACGATATACTGCGGCTGCAATATCGCGTGTTGGATAAAGTGTTGAACCATCTCTTTTAAGAATTAAGCAAGGAGGCATATTATATTCAGAAAGATCTACAATAGATGCACCATCATCAATCTTAAGAAGGTTCTTTTCTCTTAAAATTTCGATTTGAGCTGGCATTTTATCGGTATAAAAGCTTTCGCCCTTATAGCTATCAAATTCAATTCCAAGCTGTTTATAGGTCTTTTTGTATTCTGCTAAGCTAATTTCAACGAACCATTTCCAAAGAGCGATATTGGTTTCGTCATGGTGCTCAAGCTTTGTAAATTCTTCTCTAGCCTTTTGATTTAAGGTTTCGTCCTTTTCTGCTTCCTCGTGGAATTTCACATAAAGAGCAACAAGCTCATCAACTCCACCCTTTTCCACAAGCTCCTTGTTTCCCCAAAGATTATAAGCCACAATTAGCTTTCCAAATTGGGTGCCCCAGTCACCAAGATAATTGATGCCTACGCAATCATAGCCTTGGAATTTATGAAGCATTTTAAGAGAGTGTCCAATAATGGTGGTGCCAAGATGGCCAATATGAAATGGCTTAGCAACATTAGGAGATGAATAGTCAAAAACAGCGACCTTTCCTTTTCCCGAATCGTCAGAGCCATAATGCTCTCTTTCCTCTTCTATTTTGAAAAGAACATTTTTTATTAAATAATCATTAGATACAAAGATATTCAGATAGCCATTAACTGCTTCTACACTTGATACAACATCGGAGCTAAAGTCTGATGCTATTTCCTTGGCAATAACCGGAGGCGCTTTTCTTAAAATTCTGCTCAATTTAAAGCAAGGAAAGGCTATATCACCAAGAGAGGAATCTGGTGGGTATTCAAACATTCCCAAAACATCCTCTTTTGTAAGCTCTGTTGTAGCAATTTTGGATATGCAGGAAAGCAAATCGTTGGCAACCTTATTTTTAAAGTTATTCATTTGAATTTTCCTTAGTTTTCGTCTTCTTCAAGCTCATTAAGAGCGTTTGCGTTGAATTTATCAAGCAAGGTGTGGATTTTCTTTACTGGATTTAGAAGGTCGCTAATGGAAGCGTCCTTATTAAGGGTATCAATAATATAAGAGACATACTTACTCATATTTACATCACAATACCATTCTCTAGAAAGAATTTCAGGGGTGTGATATGTTAGATTGGTAGAGAAAATCTTATCAAAGATGCCTTCTTCATAAGCCTTGTCGAACTTTTCAAGTCCGTTGCAGAAAAGTGAGAATGTTGCAAATACAAATACTCTCTTTGCTCCTCTGCTCTTTAGCTGCAAGGCAACATCTATCATAGATTCTCCAGAGGAAATCATATCGTCTACAACGATAACATCCTTTCCGTTAAGATCTCTACCAAGATATTCGTGAGCCTCTATTGGGTTCTTACCATCAATTATTACGGAATAATTTCTTCTCTTGTAGAACATGCCAAGCTCAATACCCAGCACTGATGCGATATACATAGATCTACCAATAGCACCTTCATCAGGAGAAACAACCATTAGATTGTCCTTGTCGAGCTTGATGTTAGGAATGTTTTTAACAAGAGCCTTGAGCATTTGATATGTAGGTCTTACACTATCAAAGCCGTTTAGTGGAATTGCATTTTGAACACGCGCATCATGAGCATCAAATGTAATGATATTAGTTACACCCATGCTGGTAAGCTCTTGAAGTGCAAGTGCACAGTCAAGAGATTCTCTAGCAGAACGCTTGTGCTGTCTTCCCTCATAAAGCATAGGCATAATAACAGAAATTCTTCTTGTTTTACCACCGGTTGCTGCTATGATTCTTTTTAAATCTTGGAAATGGTCATCAGGACTCATAGGAACCTGCATGCCATACATTTTATAAGTTACTCCATAATTGAAGCAATCGGAAATAATGTAAAGGTCAAGTCCTCTCATAGACTCATTGATGAGAGCCTTTGCTTCGCCTGAGCCAAATCTTGGACAATGAGCATCAGCAATAAAGGTAGAATCACTGCATCTCCATTTTTTGAGATAATAATCTACCTGGTCTGCAAACTGCTCGCAGCCTCTCATTCCAATAACCTTCAATTCTCCGTAACAATTCTCGTTCATATTAACCCCCAAAGTATAAATGTTTCTAAATCTAAAGTTATCTCTTAGAAAGAACTTCTTTTTCGTAATCCTTTACTTGTGCAATCCATTCCATTCCGCAAGGAACACCACATTCATCACAGTACTTGTCCCAAACAGCTTCAAATGGCATTGATTTAAGCTCCTCAAGCACCGCAAGACGAGATGTATAATCAAGCTCAAGCTCATATTTTATAAGCTGTTCAGTAGGCTCAAGCATTGCAAAAAGCAAAGCCTTCTGAATGTTTCTAGCGCCTATAACCCATGCAGCAATTCTGTTAATGCTTGCATCAAAGAAATCAAGTCCTATATGAATTCTATCCATTTCTCCACTGCGTACAATTTCTTGAGCGATTGCTTTAAGCTCATCATCAAAGATTACTACGTGGTCACTATCCCATCTAACGGGACGAGAAACATGAAGTAGAAGACCGGGTGTAAATTGAAGTGCAGTGCTAATTTTATCAGAAATAAATTCAGTTGGATGGAAATGTCCTGCATCAAGTGTCAAATATTGACCGTTCTTAGCACAATACCCAAGATAGAAATCATTAGAGCCAATTGTACAGCTTTCAGCGCCAATACCAAATACCTTTCCTTCAAGAGCAGCAACATTGTATTTAGGGTCCACCTCAACGGCGAAAATTTGGTTTAGAGAGTCCTCAAGGCGCTCCCTATATCCTTTTCTATCAACAGGAATATCCTTGAATCCGTCTGGAATCCAATAGTTACTTGCGCAAACCTCTCCCATTTCCTTTCCAATGTATTCGGCAACCTTTCTAGTTGCAATTACATGGTCAATCCAAAATTTACGAATAGTATCATCATGATGGCTAAGAGTAAAGCCGTCCTCGGAAAGAGGATGTGAAAAGCAAGTGGGATCAAGATTAAGACCATAACCATTTTTCTTCGCCCATTTAATCCAAACATCATAATGCTCTGGTTTGATTTTATCTCTTGGAACAACCTCTCCTTTATTGTCGAGATAAATTGCATGAAGACTAAGCTTCTTTTTACCAGGTATCATAGACGCAGCCTTATCAAAGTCAGCCTGAAGCTCTTCTATATTGCGTGCAGCACCAGGATAATTTCCGGTAGTTTGAATGCCACCAGTCAATGGTCCCTTACTTTCAAAGCCTTTAACGTCATCTCCCTGCCAGCATTGAATAGAAATAGGCACATTTTTCATTTTTTCAATAACTGCATCTGTATCGATAC
>JAGALI010000214.1 GCA_017625275.1 Clostridia bacterium | reverse complement strand
TGCCAGAGCACTGGAAGCACCTTCAGCTTTTGACAAATGCAAACGATTTGCTAAAGGAAATTACTGATTTCTGGAAAAAATAATGTAAACCTATTGCAAAATAAGAATAATAATGCTAAAATAATACGCGTAAATTAATATTTTTAAGAGGATATAAAAATGCAAAGAATAACAGTCAAGGAAATTTTTAAAGCCCCTGCGCTTTTTGCAGACAAGGAAATTACATTTTGAGGTTGGGCAAGAACCATACGATCAAGCAATGCTTTTGGATTAATCGATCACAATGATGGTAGCAACCATACAAACATTCAAGTAGTTTTTGAAGAGGCTTTTCTTGATAATTATAAGGATATAGCAAAGCAGAATGTAGGCTGTGCACTCATCGTTCACGGCGTGCTTGTTCTTACACCTGAGGCAAAGCAGCCATTTGAAATTAAGGCAAGGGCTATTGAGGTTGAGGGCGCTTCGACACCAGATTACCCACTTCAAAAGAAAAGACACTCACTTGAGTTCCTTCGTACAATAGCACATCTTCGCCCAAGAACAAATTTGTTCAGCGCAGTCTTTAGAGTTCGTTCTGTTGCTGCGTATGCAATTCATAAGTTCTTTAACGAAAGAAACTTTATTTATGTTCATACTCCAATCATCACAGGCTCTGACTGTGAGGGCGCTGGAGAAATGTTCCGTCTCACAACGCTTGACCTTGAAAATCTTCCAAAAACTGAGGATGGTAAAGTTGACTATACAAAGGATTTCTTTGGTAAGAGCGTAAACCTTACTGTATCAGGCCAGCTAAGTGCTGAAACCTATGCGATGGCATTTGCAAATGTTTACACCTTTGGCCCAACCTTTAGGGCAGAAAGGTCAAACACAGCTCGTCATGCGGCAGAGTTCTGGATGATGGAGCCTGAGATTGCATTTGCAGACCTTGGTGACGATATGCGTCTTGCCGAGGACATGATTAAATATGTTGTAAAATATGTTATGGACGAGTGCCCTGCAGAGATTGAATTCTTTAATAAGTTTGTAGACAATACTCTTGTAGACCGTCTTACAAATCTCGTTAGTAACGAATTTGGTCATGTAACCTATACAGAGGCTATTGAAATTCTCAAAAACAGTGGCGAGAAATTTGAATATCCTGTAGAGTGGGGCATTGATATGCAAACAGAGCATGAGAGATACCTTACTGAGAAGGTATTTGGTAAGCCTGTATTTGTAACAGATTACCCAGCAGATATTAAGGCATTCTATATGCGTCTTAACGACGATGGAAAAACAGTTGCCGCTATGGATATGCTCGTGCCAGGAGTAGGAGAGCTTATCGGTGGCTCACAGCGTGAGGAAAGAATGGATTATCTACTTCGCGCAATGGAAAAGTTTAACCTCAATGAGGAGGATTATTGGTGGTATCTTGAGCTTCGCAAGTATGGTGGAACAAAGCATGCAGGCTTTGGACTTGGCTTTGAAAGACTTATTATGTACATCACAGGCGTAGCAAACATAAGAGATGTAGAGTCTTATCCAAGAACCACAGGTAGCGCTGAATTCTAAGGAGAATTTATGAAGAAATACACAGAAATGACAAAAGAAGAGCTAGAGGCGCTTAAAAAAGAGCTTCTAGCAAAATATAAAGAGTATCAGGCAAAGGACCTAAAGCTCAATATGGCAAGAGGAAAGCCATGTGTTGAACAGCTTAACCTCTCAATGGGAATGATGGACGTCCTTTCTGCTGGCTCCGACCTTACATGTGATGACGGAACAGACTGCCGTAACTATGGCGTTCTTGACGGAATTCACGAGGCAAAGGTGCTTCTTGCAGATATGATGGAGGTTGGTGTTGATAATATCATAATTTATGGCAACTCAAGCCTAAATGTAATGTATGATACAATCGCACGCTCAATGACACACGGAGTTATGGGCTCAACCCCTTGGGCAAGACTTGATAAGGTAAAATTCCTCTGCCCAGTTCCAGGCTATGATAGACACTTTAAAATCACAGAGTACTTTGGCATTGAAATGATAAATGTTCCAATGACACCAAATGGCCCTGATATGGATATGGTAGAAAAGCTTGTTTCTGAGGACGAGAGCATCAAGGGAATCTGGTGCGTTCCTAAGTATTCAAACCCACAGGGCTACTCATATTCCGACGAAACTGTTCGTCGCTTTGCAAGGCTTGAGCCAAAGGCGAATGACTTTAGAATTTATTGGGATAACGCATACACCATTCACCATCTATATGATGATAAGCAGGATGAGCTTGTAGAGATTCTTGCTGAATGTAAAAAGGCTGGCAATCCAGATATGGTATACAAATTTGCCTCAACCTCAAAAATCAGCTTCCCAGGCTCAGGCGTATCAGTTCTTGCATCCTCTCTTAATAACCTTGAGGATATCAAAAAGCAGCTTGGCATTCAAACAATTGGTCACGACAAGGTAAATCAGCTTCGCCATGTAAGATATTTTGGCAATATCAATGGTATGAAGGAGCATATGAGAAAGCACGCTGATATACTTCGTCCAAAGTTTGAGGCAGTGCTTGAAATTCTTGAAAGAGAGCTTGGTGGACTTGGCATAGGAGAGTGGACAAAGCCAAATGGTGGCTACTTTATATCATTTGATTCACTTGATGGCTGTGCAAAGGACATTGTAGCAAGATGTAAAAAGGCAGGCGTTGAAATGACAGGTGCTGGTGCAACCTATCCATATGGTAAGGACCCACACGATAGCAATATTCGTATCGCACCATCTTACCCACCAATCAGCGACCTTATTGTCGCAGCAGAGCTATTTGCACTTTGCGTAAAGCTTTCCAGCATTGAAAGATTACTTTCCAAATAAAAAAAACGGCGTTTGAAACGCCGTTTTTTTATTGGTGCTCCTTCAAAAAGGAGGTGTATTTTTTAAAGGCTATAATAGCAAATAATGCACCGAGTGCACAAATTATAATCCATGATATGATAGTTGCTCTCCAGCCAAAATACTTGGAAATTAGAGCAATACCATACATTGAGCCAGCAGCACCTATGTAGGTGCAGGCATTGCAAAAGCCTCCGATTGTAGATGATCTTCCAGTTTTAGCGAACCTGCCAGGAACACATGCGATAAGAAGAAAGTTACAAGCGTGCATGCACGCGCATACCATTCCTGCAAGGAACAAACAAATTACTCTG
>JAGALI010000213.1 GCA_017625275.1 Clostridia bacterium | reverse complement strand
AGTAATCAACCATTACTCTTGAAAGCACATTAGGATTTGCTCTACCTGCTCTTACGGTATCAAGCTCGTTCTTATAAGCCTCTATGGACTTTTGCATTTTCATTTCAAATTCTTTGGTATCGAGTTTCATATTATTATTCTCCTTTTACTACAGTACCCATTTTGGCACCCATTATTACTTTATAAATATTTTCACATTCGTTAAGACCAAAAACATGAATAGGAATATTATTATCCATCGCAAAGGATGTCGCGGTAGAATCCATAGCGGCAAGACCTCTTGCAAGAATTTCCTTATATGTTATATCAGAAAATTTTTCTGCCGTGGGATCTTTTCTTGGGTCTGCACTATAAATAGCATCAATGTTTTTTGCCATGAGCACAATATCGGCATCAATTTCAGCAGCTCTAACAACTGCTGCAGTGTCGGTAGATACAAATGGTATACCTAAACCTGCTCCAAAAATAACTACCTTTCCAGCCTTTAGAGCCTCAATAGCATCATCTCTCACAAATGGCTTAGCAAAGGCCTTCATTTCAACAGCTGTCATTACAATGGTATCAATTCCATTTCTTATAAAGCTTTCTTGAACAGCAAGAGCGTTAATGCATGTAGCAATCATTCCCATATGGTCAGCCTTTACTCTGTCCATATTTTCTCCGCTTCTGCCACGCCATATATTGCCAGCACCAACAATAATACCAATTTGAACTCCCTTTTCAAGACAGCTCTTAATTACTGAAGCGATTTTTTCAATATAATTGAAATTTAAAATTCCGTCCTTACTAGCAGAGATAGCCTCTCCAGAAAGCTTAAGTAGAACTCTTTTATAAACAGGCTTTTCGGTTTCCACGATATACTCCTAAAATAATAAATTCTTTATATTTATAATACTATATATTTTATGATTTGTAAATACTAATTTGAAAATTTTTCTATCCAAATACAAAAAAACCGACAGTTGCCTGTCGGTTTAATTGATAATTATTTGCCATTAACCATTTTTTCGATTTCAGCAGCAAAATCCTCTTCCTTCTTCTGAAGGCCTTCGCCTCTTTCAAACAAATGGAATTCTGCAATTTCAATAGCTGAGCCAAGTGCCTTAGCAGAAGCTTCAACATACTTGCCAACAGACATTTTATCGTCCTTGACATATGGTTGCTCTACGAGACAGTTTTTCTCAAAGAACTTACCAATCTTACCAAAAATCATCTTTTCAAGAATGTTTTCTGGCTTAGATGCATTCTTAGGATCATTCTTAAGCTGAGCCATAATGATGCTCTTTTCCTCTTCAACAACATCAGCTGGAACGCTTTCTCTGTTAAGATAAGGAACTGGCATACCTGCTACTTGAAGAGCAATGTTCTTTGAAAATTCAACAAAATCAGCATTATCAACGAGAGCATCGTCAGCATTGAACTTAACGATAACACCTGTTGTACCTTTGCCATGAATGTAGGTGGAAACAACGCCATCAACAATTACAAAACGACGAATGTTCATGTTCTCGCCAATTGTGAAAATCATGTCCTTAAGCTTAGCCTCTACTGTCATATCAGTATCAAGATACTGCTTTGTGAGAAGCTCCTCAACGCTTGCTGGTCTAGAAGCAAGGATTGTCTTAAGAATACCTTGAACAAATTCAAGGAATATAGCGTTTTTAGCAACAAAGTCAGTTTCAGCGTTAACCTCGATCATTGCAGCGCTCTTTTTATCATCAGATACGAGGATATCAACAACCCCCTCTGCTGCGATACGAGATGCCTTCTTTGCAGCTACTGCAAGACCCTTCTCACGAAGAACCTTTACTGCTTCATCAAAGTCACCATTGGTTTCTGTAAGTGCCTTCTTGCACTCCATCATACCACAGCCTGTTTTTGTTCTAAGATCAGATACCATTTTTGCTGTAATTGCAGCCATTTTTATTATCCTCCGAGTTTCTATAATTAATTATTCAGCGTCCTCTGCTGTAGCCTCAGCCTCTACTGTAGCCTCAACAACAGGAGTTTCTCCACCCTTGCCCTCGATAACTGCGTCAGCGATTGCACCGGAGATAAGCTTAATAGCGCGAATTGCGTCATCATTACCAGGGATAATATAATCTGCATCGTCAGGATCACAGTTAGTGTCAACGATAGCGATTACTGGAATACCAAGTCTCTTTGCTTCGAGATCTGCATTGTGCTCTTTCTTTGTATCAACAATGAAAATAGCAGATGGAAGCTGTTCCATAGTCTTGATACCACCGAGGTTCTTCTCGAGGTTATCCATTTCCTTAGTAAGACCTGCAACCTCTTTCTTTGGAAGAAGATCAAATGTTCCGTCTTCTTTCATCTTTTCGAGTTGTTCAAGACGAGCAATGCTCTTCTTAATGGTCTTAAAGTTTGTGAGCATTCCTCCGAGCCAACGAACGTTTACATAGTACATTCCACAGCGTTGAGCCTCCTCACGGATTGCATCTGTAGCCTGTTTCTTAGTTCCTACGAAAAGAATGCTACCACCCTCTGTTGAAATATCACGTACAAACATATAAGCCTCTTCAAACTTCTTTGCAGTCTTCTGAAGGTCGATAATGTAAATGCCGTTTCTTTCTGTGAAGATGTACTCTGCCATCTTTGGGTTCCATCTTCTTGTGTGGTGTCCAAAGTGAACACCTGCTTCAAGCAATTGCTTAATTGAGATTACTGACATATTTATATGTCCTCCTTTGGTTATTTCCACCACTAACGCTTAGCATCACTACCGAATACACGGCACCGAGCAATGCATCAAGGCGCAAGTGTGTGATATTATTCGTGTGTTTCCCATACACACGGATTGCATTATAATACATATGCGAGAGAAATTCAACATTTTAAGCATTTTGTTCACAAAAAGTTTACAAATATTTTTATCTAACAACAAAATCGGAGCAAATTTTGCCCCGATTTAAGTTTATTTATTATAGGATTTGTTGATAGTTGTGTATCTTGCCAAAGAAGTATTAATTATATCGGTTGTAGCAAGCTTATAAAAAGTTTCATTTACTTTATATGTAGCCTGCTTAGCTAGGAGTGCCTCATAATCAGTAATTTTATTTGTCTCCTCTTCGGTTAGCTCTTCCTTTGCTTTTAAGAGATCATATTCTTCTTTACCCTCTAATATTTGCTTTTCAATAGAAGCGACATCTAGCTCCTTAGCAACAGCAATAACATCAATAAATGCTTGGAATTCTGAAAGACTCATAGCATTAATTTCTTCAAAAATTTCTCGGCTAAATTCACCTAAAATTTCCGAATTTGCGAAATCTGCAAGCATTTGAGCAGGATTTTCTGATTTGATATAATTAGAGTTTAGATGGATATATTTTGAAACCTTAGAATCATAATTTACAGCCTTCTCATAATCCCAATCATCAATAACGCTTCCCTCGCCCTTGTAAGTAACGTATCCGTTTCCAAGGGTAAGTCCACTCATATCATACGCTAGCTGTCCCTGTTCATTCTTAACAAGCTGAATTGTTGGATTATTTTCATCAACAGACTTATCGAGAACATAATCGACATCCTCTATACCATATTGAAGAATTGTACAAAGTTTTGAGTTAGTATACAATTGATAAAGCACTGACATTGCTCTCTCATAGTTGATGGAATATTCGGAAATTGCAAACATTGAACCGAACACATCTTGTTCACTCAAAACAGGAGTTCTAGTCTTTAAAATATAATAATTTTCGGAATAAAGCTGTTGTGCACTTTCTAGTGTGCCCTCATAATGGAATACGGCTGCCTTTTCGCCCTCTGCAAGCTCGAATTTTGCATAATTAGCCTCAGCAAGCTTTTTGTAAAGCATTGTATAAGACATATATGCTTCATTATCCATAAGCTTTACGGGCGTTGGATTATCAACAGTTGAAGTGATAACATTGTTTCCTTCCTTGCCCCAGAAAACAATACCTGGTGCATATTTAGCATCGCCTCCAACATATGGAACAACTCCCGACACACCAAGCTCTCCAATCTTTGTTATGATCTCCTCGCACTCAAGAATAGATGTGATTTTAGAAGCATCAATGGACAAGCCAGCATTGTCAGCAAGTGTTTTGTCAATCAAAACAAATTGATAGTTATCTTCTGCATAAGCGCGATTATTAGGAACACCATAAAGATTATTATTAATAAGCATAGAGTTAAAAAGCTCGTTTTTAATGATCTTTTTGAATCTTGGATAAGATGCGCTCTCGCTCATTATATATGGACTAAGTGAATATAGTCCACCACTAGTTGCAAGCTTTGCATATGTAGTATAATCTCTTATGTAACAAATGTCTATTTGGTTATCTAAAACATTTGGAAATTGTAGCTGATAAAAATAATCCTGTGTATTATTTTCATCTGGATAAAATGGCTTTGCGTCATTTTTATAATTTTTTCCAATTACAACAGGCTTACCTGCAGTTGCGGTAATGGTTTGAGCCTGCTCAAATTTTTCTGTAAGCTTTTTCTCATATTCTGTTTCAGAAACAGCTACGATTTTAATCTTTGTGTTAGTAGTAGAGATAAGAGCATTAATGGCATCCTCGACAGCTACAAGCCTATTTTGAAAAGACTCAGTTGTTGTATCAGAATT
>JAGALI010000212.1 GCA_017625275.1 Clostridia bacterium | reverse complement strand
TGCAACCTTCATAGCCTCGTTGATAGCCCATACGCCGTCGTATGCAGCAGCGCCGAACTGGTTAAGTGGCTCCTTTGCCTCATCGTAAGTAGCGTTGTACTTGTCGATGAATACCTTTGCAGGACCCTCAGTTGCGTTTGAGTTGAAGTGTGAGAGGTAAGAAACCTCTTGTGGGATTTCGCTAATCTTGAAGCCCTCGATAGCGTCGATACCATCAAGACCATCACAGCCATAGTAGATTGCGCTTGCCTTTACTGTGTCCTTACCCTGTGTCATAAATTGTGAAGCAGGTGTATAGTAGATAGGCATAAAGATTACATCGCAATCCTTAAGGAGCTGGATTTGTGAGTCGAATGTGTTAGCCTCACCTGTGAAGGATGCGCTTACAACTGTTCCAAAGGAAGCGTCAATTGTTTCCATGAACTTGTCGTAAATGCCCTTTGAATACTCGTCATCAGCCTTGTAGAATACGCCAATCTTCTTGCCTGTGTAGTTCTCGTTGAAGTACTTAGCAGAAGCGCTTCCTTGGTTAGAGTCAGCGAAGCACATTTGGTAGCCGTTTGAGAATTCAGGAATTGCGTCACCTGTTGCAGATGGTGTAAGGAAGAATACATTATCCTCGCTTGAGAGAACCTTGTACTCAAGACCTGGCTTTGTTGTTACTGTGCCAAGTGATACCTGCATACCACCCTCATAAAGGTTAGCATAGCCGGTAGGAATGTTTGTTGCGTCATGCTTGTCGTCGTACATATCAAGCTCGAATTGAAGGCCAAGAACTGGAGTTGCAGCCTCAATTGCGTTAATCTCATCGATAGCAAGCTTTGCTGCGTTTCTTACAGCGATTCCGTAGATTGCTGCGCCACCAGTCAAAGGACCAGAAACGCCAATCTTAATTTTTGTGTTGTTCTCTGCGTAGTTCTTTTTGCCACAGGAAGCAAGGCATGCAACCATCATAACAGCAACAAGAGCAAGACAAAGAACTCTTACGATTGTCTTTTTCATTATTATTTTTCTCCTTTTATGAAAAAATTTATGAAAGTAGTATATCACATATATTATCTATGTGTCAAGACATATTTGCAATTTTTTTATTTTTTATATATTTATACGCACGAAAACAAAAAGCCACGGGCAATCCGTGGCGTTTGTTATCTAAATTCACTAAGGTCATAGGTGCCGAGATTTATTACCTCTCTGCCCTTTCTTTTAGCATATCTTATTGTTTGGGCTGTGCCTGATATGAACCTTCCGTTAAAGTAAGAAATTACATACTGACAGGCATCTACCATTTTATAGTTTCTTGTCTTCATAACGGTGCTACTGTACGGGATTTGTGGACAGTCTATAAAATCTGCCATCTCAAGCAGCTGCTTATATTTTCTTCTATCCTGCATGCTCCAGCGTGAGTCCTGCCCTAGACAAGGCAGAAAAAAGCATAGCTTTATATCATCATGGCGTCTTTTTAGACCCAAAACAGCATATGCGCATTCCATATCAAAGCCAACAGCTCCCCCACAAATAAAGGTGCGAACCTGCTTTTTATTATAAAGCTCCTCTATTGTTGAGCAAAGAAGCGCCCTATCAAAATCTCCTTCAAGCGTGCGATGCCCTGTAAAGCAACAGCGATTCTCTATTGTCATAGCCACCTCGAAATCAAAATTTATATTCTTATTTTATCATGTTTATTCCTTGATTTCAATAAAATTGCTCGCATTTTATGACATTTTTAAATATTCTCTCCCAAGTAGAGCTTGACTTAGCCAAAAAACCACAAAACAAAATTTTTTAAGACAGCACCGAGCGACAAATTTGGTAAGTATTAGTAATTAAAATGAAATTGTCAAATAAATTCAAAGGAGAAATTTTTATGAATAAGGAAATCAAAAGACCACGATTTTCAATTCCTCATCTCTCGGCTGACACAAGGGAGCTGACGCTGGAGCTTGTCACTCTGCTTATCGCCCTTGCCCTCACCCCTGTCAGGTTCTTTTTCGGCACATATCCCTTTGGGCTTGCGTTTGCATGTGCAAGCAAAAGGCGCACACCGTTTGCCGTCGCAGGTGGAGCGATAGGCGCACTGCTATTTATTGATGATTTTGTGCCGTACTTAATTACCCTTATTGCCCTTGTTGCAATTCGTCTGGTTGGTAGCGTTTGGCTAAATGACAACGGAGAAAAGAGCGCTATTCTTGGCGAGGGCTCTCGCCCTAGCTTTATGTCCTCTCTTTTCTGTGAAAGAGCCTCTGTGCGTGTCGCTATTTGTGCGCTTTGCACCCTTGGAATCAATGTTTATAGGGTCATCTCTGGTGGCTTTGCCTACTATGATATTTTCGTGCTGATTTTCAGCGTGGTTTTTGCTTCTATTTTAACCTATGCGCTTTGTAACGCAATCGACGAGGGCGAGCCCTCTAGCAAGGCTATTGGTATTTGTGCGCTTCTGTTTATGGTGGTTTTCGCCATAAGAGGCAAGGAGATATTGGGGCTTGATGTATCTATGGTTATATCCTATGGCGCAATTTTGTATGCCTCTCGATACTCCAGCAGAGAAAGCGTCGCACTGGGTGCACTCTTGGGGCTTTGCCACGGTGTTTCCTTTGCCCCTGTGTTCGCTATTGGGGCACTCGCCTCTTGCGTGCTATGGTCATTTTCCTATTATTTTGCAATAGTTGGTGCGCTTGTCCTAAGTGCCGGCTATGGCGTTTTGGTATCCGGCTACGAGGCGCTTGTATATCTGCTCCCTGAGCTTCTTCTCGCCTCTCTTGTGATGTATCCGTTAACTCGCTTTAACCTCTTGCCTGTTCCATCATTTTTGTCAAGGGGTGGACAAGCAAGGGCAGAGTCTGCCAAGGGCGTTGGATTTAAGCAAATAAGAGCTAGTCTCAGATCCCTTGGCGCTTCCTTTAAGGATATTTCCTCTATGCTTTGCGAGCTTAGTGCAAGGGCAAAAGCCCCTGACAGAGAATTTTACAAGGACGCGTGTCTTGAAATCTGCGAAAAGCATTGCTACACCTGTCCAAAGCGCTCTATTTGCTGGGAACGCGACACAATGACAACAAAGGACAACATCGCAAGGCTTGCCGAGGAGGCGTTTGTCGCAAAATCGCTTTCCTTTGACCCCGTAGACCAAAAATTCCTACACAGGTGCCCCAATATTGAGAAAATTGTAGAAGAAATAAACATACTCAAAAAGGAGCTTGCCACCAGCAATTCAAGAAGTGATAAGCTTGAGGTGAGCGCGCAGGATTACGAGCTTATTTCGAGGCTTATAGATGAGCTTAGCGCTAGCGTTGAGGAGCTTTCCAAAATAAACGAGGACGCAACCAGCAGGGCGCACAGAGCATGTGTGGATATAGGCCTTCGCTTTGACAGCATTGAGGTTAGTGGAGGTAACTATAATATACTGATTTCTGGAGTTGATGCTGACACCTCAAAATGCTCTCTTGTTGAGCTTAAAACGGCGCTTGAGGATGCGCTTGAAATCTCTCTTACGGAGCCTATTATGGAAAGTGAGGGCGAGGAATGCTCTATTCATGCAAGGCTCGCTCCCTCTATTGAAGTTTGCCATAAGGCTCACACGCATTCATCCTCTCAGGAGGACGAAAATGGCGACACTGTGTGCACCTTTTATGGTCAGGGAGAAAAATTTTATATGCTTCTTTGCGACGGAATGGGCACGGGCAAGGACGCGCGTACAACCTCATCGCTTTGCGCGGAATTTATGAAAAGAATTTTATCCTCCTGCCAAAGCAAGGAGCTTTGCTTGACTATGCTTAACAACTTTATTCGCGCCAAGAGCCTTGAGTGCTCCTCAAGCGTTGACCTGCTTGAAATTGACCTTGCAAGCGCCGAGGCAAGCCTTACAAAAAGTGGCGCCGCGCCCTCGTTTATAAAGCGTGGAGAAAACGTATTCCGACTTCATTCAAAGACTGCCCCTATTGGAATTATGAAGGCTCTTGATGCCGAAAGACTTGATTTTTCGCTTCGCGAGGGTGATATTGTCGTTATGGTAAGCGACGGAATCGCAAGCGATGAGCGCGATAGCAAATATCTCGTTGATTTTCTATCAAAGCTTCAAATCGTTTCAAGCGATGAGGCAACCAAAGCGACCGACAATGTATCCGAAAAAGAGGTTGTTCAGCCTGCAAACGCTCCCCTTAGACGCTCTAGCCTTGATGCGCTATCCTCTCAAGGTAGCTCCTCACCAAGGCGTCTTACCCTTGAGGCTTTGCCCGAGGCTATTATTTCTCTTGCCAAAGCTAGAGGCGCTTCCAAGGATGATATGAGCGTTTGTGTAACGCTTATACAGGATGCTAACGCATCAATATTAGCTCGTAATTAATGTCTATAGCTTTAACGCAAAAAGGGCAGGCACAAATTGTGTCTGCTCTTTCTTGCTTAGATTTTTATTTCTTTTCTTCCTTAAGCTTGTTTATAAATTTCTCTATTCTCTTAAGCGCTTCCTTAATGTGCTTAAGGGAGTACGCATAGGAAATTCTAGCAAAGCCCTCTCCACTCTCGCCAAAGGCTGTGCCTGGAACTATTGCACATCTGTGCTCGTACAAAAGTCTTTCACAAAATTCATCGCTAGAGAGTCCAAATTTGCCTATATTTGGATAGATATAGAATGCGCCCTCTGGCTCAAAGCACTCGATACCTATTTTGCGAAGGCCCTCAAGAATGAACACGCGACGCCTATCATACTCTGCACGCATATATGCAATATCGTCATCGCCATTTTTCATAGCCTCAACAGCTCCAAATTGTGATGCTGTTGGCGCACACATAATAGCGAACTGATGCAATTTAAGCATTTGCTTAGCAAGAGGTGTGGGCGCACAAATATATCCAAGGCGCCAGCCCGTCATAGCATACGCCTTTGAAAAGCCACTTGCAATAATTGTTCTCTCATGCATGCCATCAATTGAAGCAATTGAGGTGTGCTTCTTGCCGTATGTAAGCTCTGCGTAAATCTCGTCTGACAAAACAGCAATATTTGTGCCACGAAGCACCTCTGCTATTCCCTCAAGGTCCTCCCTTGTGAGAATTGCACCTGTTGGGTTATTTGGGAATGGCAAAATAAGAAGCTTTGTCTTATCGGTAATTGCACCCCTTAGCTCATCAGCTGTAAGCTTAAAGTTGTTTTCTAGCCTTGTGTCAATTGTAACGACCTTAGCGCCACACATTTTTGCAATAGGCTCATAGCACACAAACGATGGCATTGGTAAAATAACCTCATCACCTGGGTTTATAAGCGCCCTTAAAGCAATATCTATTGCCTCGCTTCCACCGACGGTAACGATAATTTCGTCCCTTGTATAGTCAAGCGAGAATTTTCTTTTCATATATTTTGAAATTTCATCTCTTAATTCAGGTGTTCCTGCATTAGAGGTATAGTAGGTCTTTCCCTTTTCAAGACTGTCAATAGCTGCCTCGCGTATGTGCCAAGGCGTGACAAAATCAGGCTGACCTACAGTTAGCGCAACAACATCGCCCATGTCAGCTAGCATGTCGAAAAATTTTCGAATGCCTGAGGGCTTAATGTCCTGCACCGTCCTTGAAAGCATTGAACCGTAATCTATCATAGGGGAAAATTACCTCTCTCGTCAATTTCAGGTGTTGAATATACAACGCCCTTGTCCTTGTACTTCTTAAGCACAAAGTGTGTAGCTGTTGAGGTTACATATTCAATAGGTGCAAGCTTTTGTGCAACGAAGTAAGCAACCTCCTTCATTGTCTTGCCCTCAATGATTACAGTAAAATCAAAGCCACCAGACATAAGATAAAGGCTCTTTACCTCTGGGTGATTATAAATCTTCTCTGCAATTTTGTCAAAGCCACGGTCACGCTGAGGCATAACCTTAACCTCAATAAGCGCGCTTACATATTCTCTATCCGTCTTATCCCAGTCAACTACTGTATGGTAGCCGAGGATAACGCCGTCCTTTTCGTATTTTTCTATAATGTTTTTAATTTCGCCTACTTCCTTATCAAGCATGCGAGCAAGCTCCTGTGCTGTAAGGGTAGAATCGTTTTCAAGTAATGTTAAAAGCTTATCCATATTTTTCTCCTTACGGGGACGCCCCCGTGGGCATAAATTTTAATAATTTTTGTTCGCCTCAAGCTCATCAAGCCATACCCAGTAGGTAGAGTCGCTTGGCATCTTAAGTCCACCCCTTGGTGAGAGTGCCACTGTGCCAACCTTTACTCCGTCTGGTGAGCAGGAGCGCTTAAATTGCTGTGTGAAAAATCTCTTTATAAAGGCTACAAGCCACTTATAAATTACCTCGTCTTCAAATTCTCCAGCGAACGCAAGCCTTGCCAAGCGATAGAGCTTTGATGGTGCAAAGCCATATCTTGCAAAGCTATAGAGGAAGAAATCGTGAAGCTCATATGGCCCTACTAAATCCTCTGTTTTTTGTACGATTTTTCCGTCGGCTGGTGGCAAAAGCTCTGGAGAAACAGGTGTATCGAGAATGTCAAGAAGAGCCTCCCTTGCCCTGCCCTCAAGGCGCGATGCCTCATATGCCACAAGGTATCTAACTAGTGTTTTTGGTATACTACAGTTTGGATTATACATTGACATGTGGTCGGCGTTATAGGTTGACCAGCCGAGTGCAATCTCACTCAAATCTCCTGTTCCTACAACAAGTCCACCAAGGTCGTTTGCCAAATCCATAAGCACCTGTGTGCGCTCTCTCGCCTGCGCGTTTTCAAAGGTGACATTGTGGTTATCCTCGCTATGACCAATGTCGGCAAGGTGTGCCTTAACAGAGGCTGAAATGTTAATTTCCTTTACTGTAGCACCAAGCTCCTCACATAGCGCATAGGCGTTTGATTTCGTTCTTGCCGTTGTACCAAAGCAAGGCATTGTAACGGCACATATATCGCCCCTTTGCCAGCCAAGATAATCATAGGCACGGGCAATCACAAGAAGCGCAAGCGTTGAATCAAGTCCACCTGACACACCAAATACTGCACATTTTGAATGTGAGGCGACGAGTCTTCTCGCCAGCGCGTGCGCCTGCATTGTGAGAATTTTCTCGCTACGCTTCGCCTGCTCTGCCTCGTTATCTGCAATAAATGGGAATTTATCAATTTTTCTTGTGAGAGTGGTTTTCTCGTGCTTTAGCTGGAATGGTATACATCTTACAGGCTGACCCTCTGCTGTATCTGCCCTTTGCATTTTTATGTGATTGAGCATTGATGCGTCAATCTCGCTTATTGTATCTCCGTTTTTGCTCTCAAACGGCTTGCACTCGGCAAGGATTTTTCCGTTTTCGCAAATAATATTGTGTGCACAGTAAATACTATCTGTTGTGCTCTCATCCTCACAGGCGTTTGCAATCAAGTATGCACACGCAAGCGTCGCGCTTTTAGCCTTGGAAATAAGGACTCTGCGAGAGTCTGCGCCAACGATTTCCTCATCTGCGCTTGGGCATGCGATTATATTCGCGCCAGCTAGGCAAAGCGCACTAGCCCCACCATTTGGTGAAAACAAATCAGTGCCAAGATGTGCGCCAATTTTAAACTCACCACAGGTGAAGATAAGGTCGTTTCCAAATGGATAGGTGCCCTGACCAAGCTTGATTTCGCCCTCAAGTGCAGGCTTACAGAAATAGCGCGCGCTATCACCCACATATTTTTTAGGCACTACACCAAGAATTTTTCCGTTTGATATTACAACAGCACAATTATATAGGCGTGCACCATTCAGAAGTGGCGCACCGAAAACAACAATTATGTCCTTATCTCTTGTTGAGTCACAAATGCTCTCAACAGCGCTATGAGATGCGCTAATCAGCGCGCTATGCTTGAAAAGGTCACCACAGGTGGCGCCTGTCACAGCCAGCTCCGGAAGAACTAGGAGCTTAACCCCAGCATCGGCGCTATCCCAAATCGCCTGAATAAGCTTGGCTGTATTAAATTTTACATCTGCCACACGCAAATCTGGCGAGATACATCTTACCTTTAGGTATCCGTGCTTCATTTTTACTCCTTTATTCTATCAAAAACTTGACTTTTTGACAATTTTGCCGTAATATATTTATAAGGGCACTTGTGCATTATATAAGTCTATTATACACAGGTGCGAATAAAAATTCAAGATGTTTTTAAAATTGAGAGGTATTTTAATATGAGAATAGGGCAAAGAGAGCTTACTCTGCTCTGCGATTTTTACGAAATCACAATGGCGCGTGGCTATTTTCATTCCAAAATCAAGAACCAAATCGCATACTTTGATGTGTTCTTTAGGCGTGTGCCTGATGGTGGTGGCTATGCCATCTTTGCCGGACTTGAGCAAATAATTGAGTATATAAATTCTATCAAATTCACGAAGGAGGACATAGACTACCTTCGCTCCAAGGGGATTTTTGATGAGGAATTTCTTAAATATCTTGAGGGCTTTCGCTTTACTGGCGATATTTGGAGCGTCGAGGAGGGAGCTGTCGTTTTCCCAAACGAGCCTATAATGACTGTGCGTGCCCCTGCAATTGAGGCACAATTTATAGAAACCTTTGTGCTTCTTACCATAAACCATCAATGCTTGATTGCGACTAAGGCGTCAAGAATTTCAAGGGCGTCTGGTGGCAGGGCTGTGTCTGAATTTGGTGCAAGACGCGCGCATGGTGCTGACGCATCAATCTATGGTGCTCGCGCCTCATATATCGGTGGCTGTGCCTCAACCTCCTGTGCCCTTGCCGATAAGCTTTTCGGTGTGCCTGCCAGTGGCACAATGGCTCACTCATGGATTCAAATGTTTGATAGCGAGTATGAGGCGTTTGAGGCATACTGTCGTCTATATCCAGATGGACCCACCCTGCTTGTTGACACCTATGATGTTTTAAAGAGTGGTATTCCTAATGCGATTAAGGCGTTTAAGAGCGTGCTTACTGATGAGCAAAGGAAAAAATGCGCCATCAGAATTGATTCGGGTGACATTACCTACCTTACAAAAAAGGTTAGAAAAATGCTTGACAATGCAGGGCTTACTGCTTGTAAAATTGTTATCTCCAACTCACTTGACGAGTATATAATTCGCGATATTTTGACACAGGGTGCGTGCGTTGATGCGTTTGGCGTTGGCGAAAGACTGGTTACCGCAAGGAGCGAGCCTGTGTTTGGTGGCGTTTATAAGCTTGTTGCAGTTGAAAGGGACGGAAAAATCACACCAAAAATCAAGATAAGTGAAAACCCAATAAAGATAACAAATCCAGACTTTAAGAGCCTATATCGCTTCTATTCCAAGGAAAGCGGAAAGGCAGAGGCAGACCTTATCACCATTCACGACGAGGTGATTGATGAGAGTAAGCCATATGAGCTTTTTGACCCTGCACACATTTGGAAGCGTAAAATCATGGAAAATTATATCTTAAAGGACCTAAGAGTTAAGGTTTTTGAGAACGGAAAATGCATTTACACCTCGCCAAGTGTCGATAAAATTCGTGAGAAATGCAAATTGGAGCTTGAGTCAATGTGGGATGAGGTGCTTCGCTTCGAGAACCCTCACAACTACTATGTTGACCTCTCCCAGCGCCTCTGGGACGAAAAAAACTCCCTTCTCTCCAAAAAAGGAAAGGCTTAAAATCAAAAAGCACAGGATTGCCTGTGCTTTTTTGTTTTTCGCAAAATCTCAACCTTAGTATTTTATAGATAATTCTTTCACCCTTGCTTTGCCCGTGC
>JAGALI010000211.1 GCA_017625275.1 Clostridia bacterium | reverse complement strand
AGGACACGACTGGGATGACGGAGAGGTTATAACTCCTGCAAAGGTTGGTGTTGAGGGCTTAGAGAGATTAACTTGTAGAGCATGTGGTAATACAAGAGATGTAAAAATTGGCGCTTTAAAGTATTCAACTAACACAGAAGCCTTCAATATTAAGGAAGCTTGCGATTCTGTTACAGTTAAATACAACACAGAAAGTGATCTATATAAGCCTGACATCACAACCGAAGGTGAAAAGCTATTGGCTGAAGAGGATGTTTGGAAAATGTTCGATGACAATAATGACACTCGATGGTATGCGCCTCCTGGCTCTACTGTTGAAATCATTCTTGATAGAACCTACTACATTACTCACGGCGATATTTCAGCAACTTCCAACTGGGCAAGATTTGATGTATTCTTCTATTATGATGACCAATTAAATGCATCATCCGGTACGGATAACTTCCAAGCCTTTGATTTATCAAATCCAAAGGTTAGCGATATGTCCGCAGCTCTTAAATATGGTTCAAAGGTAAATAGGATTGTTATTTCTGTAAACCATGCAAAGTGGCCTAATGGTAATGCTGCAAAAATTCACGACATTCATTTGACAGTTCACGCTTGTGAAGTAATTGAAGAAAACTACTATTTACCAGAAGCAGCTGATGCTAGATACACACCAGCTACATGTACAACTGATGGAAAAACAGTTTCAATTTGTCCTGTATGTGATCTTGAAACACCTGTAACTCTTCCACACGACGAGTGGGGACACACACCAGGTACCCTTGAAATAATTGAGCCACCTACATGCTCAACCTATGGTACGGCGAAGAGTACATGTACAGCTTGTAGCTTTGCTATTGAAGAAATTAAGGTTCCACCAACATATGTTCACGAATTTACACAAGAAGTAACATTTATGGATGCTCTTTGTGGCTTTATGGGAATTAAGCAAATTGTTTGCCCAGGCTGTGGTAAGGTAGGCTCACAAGAACCAATCCCTGCAACAGGCGCACACAATTATGACTGGGTTGAAAAGTACCCATCTACATTTACCTCAGAGGGTGAAAATTCTTGGGAATGCACAGGCTGTGCATGTGTTGACCCAGCAGTTGGCACAACCAAGTTTGAAGCAATTGAAAAAAAGACAATTGAAGAAGAATTAATCACATTTGAGGGTTGCTCAATTAGAGTTACAGATTATATAGGTCTAAGACTCACATATAGACTCAATCTTGAGTACTTTGATGTACTCGGATACGAGTGTGACATAAGAGTGATTTCTGAAGTAACAAATGCTGAAGGTGTTACTAAGACAGTTGAATCCTATGGTAAGTATAGCGAAGGAAAATACGATGCTGAGACTGGCGAGGTTTCAGTTGTATTGAATCCATACTCTGTATACGATGAGTATGAGGTTAAGACTTACGTAAGACTTATGAACTTCCTTGGTATCGAATATGTTGATTGTGAAATGGATCTTTCAGACTATGACGCAAACAACAATGAAAAGGTAAGTGTTTACGAGGTGGTTAAGTACCTAGTTGACAACAAGCAAGTTCCTGACTCAAAGCTTGAGCCACTCTTTAACGAGATTGTTGCTGGTAAGAAATAATAAGCAAAATAAAAACGGAAAAGCGTCGCTTTTCCGTTTTTTTAATGTAAAAAAGTGGAGAAAACCCCACTTTTAAAAACAAAACTCTTCATTTATTATATTAATGTAATATAAACATACGTTTTTTAGGATGAAAATTTGATAAAGAAAATTATTGATTTATAAATTTTCCCGACTCGGTCTGTGCCATTGCATCGCATCTTTCGTTATAGGGATGACCGGCATGACCCTTAACCCAGTTGTAAGTAATTTTGTGCTTTTCAAGCTCGTTAAGTAAAATTTCCCACAAATCTGAATTTAGAGCAGGGGATTTATCGGCTTTTTTCCAATTGTTTTGCTTCCAACCAATAGCCCAACCGTTTGTTAATGCATCAAGCACATAACGAGAGTCAGAGGTAAGGGTAATCTCACACTCTTCCTTTAAAGCCTGTAACGCCTTAATTACGGCAGTTAATTCCATACGATTATTTGTAGTTTCTGCCTCGCCACCACAAAGCTCTCTTTCTATGCCCTTGTAAACAAGCACGGCACCCCAACCACCAGGGCCAGGATT
>JAGALI010000210.1 GCA_017625275.1 Clostridia bacterium | reverse complement strand
TTTTCTTTGCGGGTAATTCAAAAGAAAATATAGACGCTCTAGTAAACTCAGTTATGAGGAAAATAGAGAGTATAACTATAAAAAAACCAGACTTTTCTGGCGCTGAAAGTGATGACCAAGCTGTAAATACGATTCTGGCCACATTAAGCCGCGAATATCCAGACGAAGCTGGCGTCAGCGTTAAATTCACTATAAACAAGGAAATAAAGCGCCTTTGCGCCTCACATGACGCTTTTGCAGTTCTTGAAAGAGCAATGTCCCCTGACCATATTGTATATTGTAAGTCAGTTCCATTGTTTCTTGAAAGCTTTGATGCATCAATTATAAAAAAACAGCTTCTTGAGTTTGAAGAGGCACATAAATTTTTGCCAAAGATTATTTTTGTAAAAGATATAGGCATGTTTGCTATAGGCAAAAGTGAAAAGGATGTAAACACTGTTACAGAGGTTTGGCTTGATGCCGTTAAAATATCAGTTTATGCTCAAAACTTTGGTGGAGTTAGACATATGGCTCCTGAAATGGTTGATTTTATTGTAAACTGGGAGGTTGAAAGCTATCGTAGTAAGGTCGCATTGAAATGATTTGGATACCAATTTTAGTTATATCGATTTTTGTTTTACTAATTTTAATTATTTTTGCTTTTTTCAAAACAGCATTTATAAGGGGCAAGATTGAGGATTATATGGAAAAAGAACCAAATAATCCTCAAAGAAAACAATTTTATAATACCATGAAGGCAGGAGTTGAATGGTATAAGGCTCAGAAAAAATCTAGTGTATATATAAAAAGCTATGATGGGTTGAAGCTTTATGGAGAGCTTATAAAGGCAAAGGAGCAAAACGATAAAATAATAATTTTATTTCACGGATATCGTTCTCTTGCTAGAAATGATTTTTGCTGTGCGATGCCTTATTATAATTCGCTCGGAATAGATATTTTGCTTGTGGATCAGCGTGCTCATGGAAAAAGTGAAGGAGGGCTTATTACCTTTGGCGTAAAGGAAAGAAACGACGTTGTTTCTTGGGTTAAATATGTAGAGGCACTTTCGAGTGATTACAAAAAGATATTTTTAAGTGGCATGTCAATGGGCGCGTCCACAGTAATGATGGCGTCAAATCTTGTAGACGGAGTTTCTGGTATAATCGCAGATTGTGGATTTACATCTCCTAAGGAAATAATACAAATTGTTGCAAAAAAACGATTTAGATTGCCAAAATGGTTTGCTTCACCTGTTGGGCTTTGTGCTAAAATATTTGGAGGATTTGATTATTCATATAGCACGAAAACAGCTCTTGCTGAATCGAAGGCTCCAGTTTTATTTATACATGGCTCAAAGGATGATTTTGTGCCATCATATATGACTGATATCAACTTTGATACCTGCTCGTCTAAAAAGCATAAAATAATCGCTTCTGAGGCACCTCATGGGTATTCATTTTTATATGCTACAGACGAGATTAAGGGTGCAATTAAGAACTTGATATTTAATAATTAACTCTGTATGGAGGAAAATATGCAAAAAATAGCTAGCTTTACTGTCAATCATGACAATATAAAGGAAGGACTTTATATTTCTAGGATTGATGGAGATATTGTTACTTACGATATGAGAACAAGAAGACCGAACATGGGAGATTATATGGATAATCTAACAATGCATTCGGTTGAGCATATGTTTGCAACTTATGTTAGAAATAGTGATAAAAGCGATAACATTATATATTTTGGACCAATGGGCTGTCAAACTGGCTTTTATTTGCTTGTGAGAGATTTATCCCCAAAGGACACCCTTGTTTTAATAAAGGATGTTTTGATTAAAATTATAAATCATAAGGGAGAAATCTTTGGAAATAAAAGAGAAGAATGTGGAAATTATCGCAATTTGAATCTTGAGGCTGCCCAAATGGAATGCGAGAGATACTTAAATGCATTAAACAGCAGGGAGGTAAGCTTCAAATATGAGTAAAATAATTGGCATTATTGGCGCTATGGATATCGAGGTTGATGGAATAGTTGCAGACATGAAAAACACCTCTAAAGAGCTTGTTGGCGCAATGTGCTTTATCAAGGGAGAGCTTTTTGGCAAGGAGGTTGTGGTTTGCAGGTGTGGAATTGGCAAGGTTTTTGCCGGCATTTGCACACAAGCTATGATTTTAAAATATAATCCTTGCTTTATAATAAATTCGGGAGTTGCAGGTGCTTTGTCCAGTGAGCTTTCTATACTTGATGCTGTAATAGCGACAAGTGTTGTTCAACATGATATGGATACTAGTGCGTTGGGAGATCCTGTAGGTCTAATTTCAGGAATTAATGTTATTAACATTGATTCAGATAAAACAATTTCAAATGCTCTAAAAAATGTATCAATTGGTCTTGGAATTAATACAGTTGATGGAATTGTTGCTTCTGGAGACCAATTTGTTGCTAATACTGATAAAAAGAAAAGTGTTTCTGCCACATTTGGTGCAATTGCCTGTGAAATGGAAGGCGCAGCAATAGGACAGACTTGCTTTGTAAACAATGTTCCTTTCGCGATAATAAGAACAATTTCCGATGGCAAGGGTGAAGCGATGGACTATTTTACATTTTCAAAAATCGCCGCTGAACAGGCGATAAAAATAATTAAAAAATTTGTAGAAAGCTATGAGGGGTAGTTATGAAACTT
>JAGALI010000209.1 GCA_017625275.1 Clostridia bacterium | reverse complement strand
TGAAACGCTTGAGAGCGAGGGCCGAAAAATTAAGTGCAGTCAATGCCCGGAATATGAAGCTTGTATATCTGGAGAGCCTTTGGCTGTTCCTTGTCCTTCCAGGAAGGAGCAATAAAATGAAGGCAATTAAAATTTGTGCTGACGGTAGCCTTCATGTTATTAACATTTCACCTACCTTTGATAAAATTCGTGAAATCGTTGGTGGTGCGGTTGATAATATTCGCTTGTTTTCGCATGTCATGACTTATATAAAACGTTATCCTTTAGAAACGGACAAGTATAACAAGTCTGTTCATGGTGTGAAGGGTGATGTTCTTATCACCGGTGGCCGAGGCTCGTATATTATGGAGCTTACAGAACAGCAAATCAATGATATCAAAGCTTTATTCAATGGGGGTGGTTCATAATGGAGCGCTCAGGCTACAGAGAAACGCTCGCCTTCATATCAGAAATGTTTCCTGGTCGTTTGACACTGAAGGTCAAAGAGGTTGCACAGGTAATGTCCGTTTGTGAAAATACCGTGCGCCAGGCTATATCCAGGAACGATGATCCTCTTCCATCACAAAAGCTTGTATCGGGCACAATCATTGTTCCAGTGCCACAGCTTGCACGATGGTTATCTGGAGAAAGGAGATATTATGGCAGATAAAAAGAATACTACACCTGAGCCTAACACTACAAGGCAAATAGCGCCAGTTATTGCAGAGCTTCCAGACGAGCTTAGATTTATATGTGCTCTTTGTGAAAAGGCTCAGAACATGAGCGAACGCCCTAAAAGAGATTGTTATTATTTTAACGCAACTGGTGAGCGTTGCCCTTCTATGAAAAGATTGGCTGACCGTTTTATCTCTTTAAATAAGGAAAACGAAAGTCATCGTAAGTATATCAATGCCTTTAAGCCTGAGGAATTTTATACTATGGACCAAATTAAGGAGCTTTATAATAATTTTTGTAAGGTTGAAAAGGTCCCTTCTCTTGATGAATTTGTCGATTATTGTCGAGCTGTGTTAAAGCTCGATATTGTGTGAGGTGTATCGTGCGCTTATACGAGTTAATTACAAGGCTTATGGCAGGAACTTATATTTATGTTCAAATTTTGGACCATCCAACAAAAATAGCGTTTTCTGGCACAGTTCAGGATCTTTGTTTTAAGGGTTCCTGGTTCTATAATCCTTTTTCAATGGCTAAAATCCGTAATATTTGCATAGAGCAGCAAACACTTTGTATTTATTGCGAGGATAACTAATGTCACAACTTAAAAAGAAAAAAATAAAACAGCTCGCTATGTTCGAGAGAGCAAAGCTTGATCCAAATCGTTTTGCACCCTTTGGCGATTATGTAAACGAGCAGATTACACAGCTTCAGCTGAACCCAGATATAACAGATCTAACATTCTTATTCGCATCAGATGCGACGATAGTCGTATCCTTCTTAAAAGAAATCGAAATAGATTAAAACTTAATGAACTCCTGTGGATGGATGTTTCTTTTGCCTTCTTTTCTCCGTCCAGTCAAAAAGAAAAGAACGGCGTTGGATTTGTGGGAAAATCTTACGCACTTTTTCCACAATTTCAACGGGTAATAACTAACAATTAAAATTAATTAACCTTCAACAAAAAAAGGCCGTGGCTCTTTTTGCTTACTTTTTCTCCGCGAGCCAAAAAGTGAGAAAAAGTGAGTGGGAAACTCGCAGAGTTTTCCAGGTGTAAAAGCCAAACAAAATATGACAATCTTGTCGATTGATAAAACCAACATTAAAGGTGGAAAACTTGTCAAAAAATCACTCGTTTTTCGCCTAAAACCCCGTACTTGTAATACGGGGTACACATAAGGGGGTGTAAAAATGCATTGGAAGTAGATGGCAAACGGATTTGTCCGTTGTAAAAAAATGTCCTCAAAAGGCGATTTGAGGACAAAAAATTGAAAAGGTGGTGATGAGGATTTTTTTGCATTTCCAACGCGCCGAAATTTTCAAAGAATTTTCTCGCGCTG